>CAYPSO010000078.1:0-21552 GCA_964413275.1 uncultured bacterium
TTAATTATTCCCAGAATTAAGATTAAAGATGGTTTCTTTAAAGTGCCTATGTCTAAAGATTTTAAAGATAAATACGGTGAAGTAAAATTACCTTTTCCTGATAGATTAATTGAGAAAAAGTTAAAAGAAGTAAGGATACATCCTAAATACAATTGTCAATTTTTTGAAAACAAATCAAATGCTAAATTACAATCAATCAAAGACAAACAAGGTATTAAAAATTATGACGGTAAAGTTGCTGATTTCTTAGGAGAAAATACTTTACATATTACTAATAATATGCAGTATTCTTTTAGAGAATTATTTAACCGTTTATCATCTAAAGAACAAGAAATAGTATTATAGTTAGCTAAATTCGAGCAACCTGTTTCAAGGGAAGACTTAAGACAAAATTTAGATTTATCTTCAGGGGATTTTATTAATGGATTACAATCTTTACAACAAAGATATTTAGTAACAAAAAATATAACAGAAGAAAAAATTTTGTTTAATTTAGATCCAGTTTTTCAGGAATATGTTATAAATTTTCATTCAGATGATTAAATTATGGCAAAATTTTAGAAAAGCGAACATGATATAAAAGATTCAGTTGACGAAGCGGACGAGAATACAGATAATTGGATTGAAAATAAATTAGATTAATATTTTTTGTTATTTTATCAATTATTGGTTATTATCTACAAATAATAACCAATAACAGTAAATTAAACTAAACTACATTGACCATCAGGACATAAATCTTTTAATTCAATGGGAATTGATTTGGCATCCCAGATTTCTTCAGCATATTCACGAATAGCTCTGTCTGAAGAAAATTTACCCATGCGAGCTACATTGAGAATAGACATTCGAGTCCAATAATCTCTATCTTGATAAGCTTTACTTACTTTTTCTTGAGCATCAATATAAGATTGATAATCGGCAAAAAGTAAATAACTATCGTCATACAAAAGTGAATCAGTTAAAGGTTTAAATAATTTGGTATCTCCTTGGGAAAAGAAACCAGAATTAATTAAATCAATTACTTCTTTAAGTTGGGGGTTATTCTGATAGTAATCCCAAGGTTTGTAACCAGAAGCTTTAGTAGCAAGCACTTCATCGGCAGTTAAACCAAATAAAAAGAAATTTTCATATCCCACTTCTTGGCGAATTTCCACATTTGCCCCATCAAGAGTACCAATAGTCAATGCCCCATTCATGGAAAATTTCATATTACCTGTACCTGAAGCTTCCTTACCTGCGGTGGAAATTTGTTCTGATAAGTCAGCCGCCGGATAAACCCTTTGCCCTAGCTTAACATTATAGTCGGCTAAAAATACCACTTTAAGGCGATCGCCCACCACAGGATCGTTATTTACTACTTCAGCAACAGAATTAATTAATTTGATAATTAATTTAGCGATAAAATAACTAGGTGCTGCTTTGCCGCCAAAAATAAAGGTTCGAGGCGTAATATCGAGATTAGGATTATGTTTAATGCGATTATAAAGGGAAATAATGTGCAGTACATTCAAATGTTGACGTTTATATTCATGAATGCGTTTAACTTGGACATCAAATAGAGAATCAGGATTAACAATAATTCCATTTTTAGCTTTGATATAAGCAGCTAAATCTTGCTTTACTTCCCTTTTAACTTCTCTCCATTTAGTCCTAAAATTACTATCCTCAACGAATTGCTCTAATTGTCTTAACTCGTCGAGATGTTTAATCCATTTATCGCCAATTTTACTTTCTAATAATTTACTTAAACGAGGATTACTCAATACCATCCAACGACGGGGGGTAACTCCATTGGTTTTGTTAGTAAATTTTTCCGGCCATAATTCATAAAAGTCTCTTAATACCGTATCTTTAAGCAATTCAGTATGTAACTGAGCCACCCCATTAATAGCATGACTGCCTAAACAAGCTAAATGAGCCATACGTACATATCTATCTCCACTTTCTTCAATTAAGGATAATTTTGCTAACTTTTCACCATCTCCGGGATATTTTATCCTTACTTGATTGAGAAAACGATGATTGAGTTCGTAAATAATTTCTAAATGTCTCGGTAAAAGTTCGCCAAATAAACTCACAGACCATTTTTCTAGAGCTTCAGGTAAAAGGGTATGATTAGTATAAGCAAAGGTTTTTTGAGTTATTTCCCAAGCATCATCCCAATCTAAATGATGTTCATCTATTAATAAACGCATTAATTCAGCCACACTAATAGCGGGGTGAGTATCGTTAAGTTGTATGGCAAATTTATCAGGAAAATTCTTGAAATGCTGTCTTTGGGATAAGTGCATCCGAATCATATCCTGAAGCGAGCAAGATACAAAGAAATATTGTTGCGCTAAACGCAGTTTTTTGCCCTCAAAGGGTTCATCATTAGGATAGAGGACTTTACTAATATTTTCTGAAATGATTTTTTCATCTACTGCCCCATAATAATTACCTATGTTAAAAGCTTGAAAATCAAAGGATTGACAGGCTTCCGCTTTCCACAAACGCAGTAAATTAGCAGTGGTAACTTGATAACCTAAAACGGGAGTATCGTAGGGAATACCTTTAACGATTCTAGCAGGTATCCAACGGACTCGATAGTGACCATAATCGTCCATGTGAGTTTCTGTATGGCCGCCAAATTTAACCACTTCAGCCGCTTCAGGGCGAGCAATTTCCCAAGGATTGCCATATTGTAGCCATTTATCGGTAATTTCTACCTGCCAACCATCCTTAATTTCTTGGTCAAAAATACCAAATTCATAACGAATACCATAGCCAATGGCGGGAATTTCCAAACTGGAAAGGGAGTCTAAATAACAAGCAGCTAAACGCCCTAAACCGCCGTTACCTAATCCGGGCTCTTCTTCTTGTTCGATTAAATCTTCTAAATTTAAACCTAATTCGCTTACTGCTCGGCGTATTCTTGCTTCTATACCCAGATTAATTAAATTATTACTTAAATGCGGCCCCATGAGAAACTCAGCCGAGAGATAGGAGACGATTTTAACATCGGGTTGCATATAAATTTCTACGGTGTTGAGCCAGTGTTGCAGGAGGCGATCGCGTATAGTATAAGCTAAGGCCATATAATAATCGTTGATGGTGGCAATACCTGGGAATTTACCTTGAATATAAAACAAATTATCTGCGATCGCTCTTTTGAGGGTAGTTAGACTTAAGCCAGTGCGGTCATCTTCTACTTGAATTTGTACTTGAGTCATAAATTAGTTCTCTCAATACCATACATTTTCTATCTTAAAACCTAATTTTTCCAGTAAATCAGTAATTTATCTATAATTATTGAGGCTGATCATCGATCTATAATAATCTTTATATTACAGGTGCTTTTACGAAAGACAAACAAATGAAACAGTGGTATGAAGAGTTATTTGAAAATTATGCAATTAAATACGATGGTGAAAGTTTTACTCAGGGTACAATTGGAGAGTGTGATTTTATCGAAAAAGAAATCAATTATGATAAAAATATCAAAATATTGGATATAGGATGTGGTACTGGAAGACACTCAATTGAATTAGCTAAAAGAGGATATAAAGTTGTAGGAATTGATTTATCAGAATCTTCGCTCAAACGTGCAAAAGAAAAGGCGTTAGAGCAAAATTTGACAATTGATTTTCAAAAAGATGACGCAAGAAACCTATCTTTTTTTAATGAATTTGATTTAATAATTATGATTTGTGAAGGTGCATTCCCGTTGATGGAAACCGATGAAATGAATTTTCAAATTCTTCAGAATGCAGCTAATGCCTTGAAATCAAATGGAAAATTAATTTTTACTACTTTAAACGGCTTATTCCCCCTATTTCATTCTGTTAAAGATTTTCTTAATTCAAATGTAAAAGAAGGAAATGCGGCATCCGATAATCATTCATTCGATCTAATGGCTTTTAGAGATTTTAGTACCATCCATATTGAAGATGATCTGGGAAATAAAAAGAATATTCAGTGTAATGAGAGATATTATGTGCCATCTGAAATAACATGGCTATTGAACACATTAAATTTTAAAACTATTGATATTTTTGGAGCTAAACTTGGTGCTTTTAGTCGAAATGATCGATTATCAACTGAAGATTACGAAATGTTAGTAATAGCGAAAAAGTAATTTTATGTGGTTCTTAGGTTTCTAATGATTCGGTCAATTATAATCTATATCCATTGTTAAAAGAGATCGCCTGTCACCTATAATCACTCTTGATATGGTGTATCTGGATAGAAAAAATATGAAAATTTTATTTGTAGGCGCGGAAGCTGCTCCCATAGCTAAAGTAGGTGGTATGGGTGATGTGATGGGAGCGTTGCCGAAATTTTTAAGAAAATTGGGACATGATGTACGGGTGATGATTCCTTATTACGGTTTTCTCAATGACAAAATGGAAATCCCTAAAGAGCCTGTGTGGTGGGGTTATGCCATGTTTCAAGATTTTGCCGTTTATGAAAGTATTTTACCCGGTACTGATATTCCTTTATATTTATTCGGCCATCCAGCTTTCGATCCCCGTAAGGTTTATGGGGGTGAGGATGAATATTGGCGTTTTACTTTCTTTTCCAATGGTGCAGCCGAATTTGCTTGGAATTATTGGAAACCTGACGTAATTCACTGTCATGACTGGCATACTGGCATGATTCCTGTCTGGATGCACGAATCTCCTGATATTAGCACTGTTTTTACTATTCATAATTTAGCTTATCAAGGGCCAGGACGAGTATTTTTAGAACAAGTCACCTGGTGTCCTTGGTATATGCAGGGTGATAATGTGATGGCGGCTGCTATACAATTTGCGAATAAGGTGACAACAGTTTCTCCTACCTATACCGAACAAATTAAAACTGCTGAATATGGAGAAAAATTGCAGGGCTTGTTATCTTGGCAAAGTGGTAAGTTACTAGGTATTATTAATGGTATCGATCGCGAACTCTACGATCCAGCTACAGATAAATTTATTCCTAATACTTTTACTCCTGACACCACTGAAAAACGTAGATTTAATAAAGTTGCCTTACAGGAAGAAGCAGGTTTAGAAATAAAAAAAGATGCTTTTTTGGTGGCAATGGTAACTCGTTTAGTGGAACAAAAAGGTATTGATTTAGTTTTACAAATACTTGAACGTTTTCTATCCTATACTAATGCTCAATTAATTGTTTTGGGTACAGGCGATCGCTATTATGAAACTCAATTTTGGGAAGTTTCCTATCGTTTCCGGGGGCGAATTTCGGTACAATTACTTTACAATGATGCTTTATCCCGTCGAGTTTATGCTGGCTCTGATGCTTTCTTGATGCCTTCTAAGTTTGAACCCTGCGGTATTTCCCAAATGTTAGCCATGCGTTATGGTTCTGTTCCCATTGTACGTCGTACTGGTGGTTTAGTTGATACAGTATCTTTTTACGATCCTACTAATCAAACTGGTACGGGCTATTGTTTCGATCGTTATGAACCTTTAGATTTATATACCTGTTTAATTCGTTGTTGGGAAGGTTTCCGCCATCAAAATGAATGGAAAAAGCTACAAAAAAGGTGTATGGAACAAGATTTTGGCTGGCATAATTCTGCGATCGAATATATTAAAATCTACAAGGAAATTAAAGGAGAAAATCCTGATTTAAGTGAAGAAGAACAGAAAAAATTCTTAGCTTTAACTAAATAATTTAGCTATCATCTAATATTAGGGTGCGTCAGAGAGATATATTATTAGTCAATTTATTTATATTAAAAATCTGACGCACCCTACATATTTTCTATTTTAGGAAAACCTATAAAAATAATAACCATCTTCAAATTTATGGGCATTAGTTACATGATGAATAATCTTTTTTTCTTGTAAAAATTCTCCAAAATCAAGGGCTTCTTCCTTACTCCACTTTTGATTATCCATTAACCAATCAACTGCTTCCGAACCAATAAAACAATTGGAATAATTTGTTAAACGATAACGACGATCTTTTATTTCTAAATCTTTCTTCATTTCTTCAATTATTCTCTCAATTTCTGAGGCACTTAATCTATTTTCTATAGGTTCTAAAGATTTTAGATATGTATTAGGAACAGTAGAAAAAGAGGATATTTTTTCAATATTTTTTTTTGGTAAGTCTGTTTTTTCTTCTGAAATTTTTACCCCATTTTTCTCTAGCATTGTATTAATTAATAAGTCTAATTGGGGTGATCGCAGATGTAAATCTCTTTGGGGAAAAGGTATTTCTATTTCATAACGACGTAAGGCGGCTTCAATACGATAATTAAGATCGCTTTTGAGAATATATTGTTTTTTTGGATCTCCTGTCCAGATTAAAAGTTCAAAATTAAGAGAACTATCACCAAATTGTTTAAACCATACTTGAGGGCGAGGTCTTAAAAGTACATCGGGATGGCTTCTAGCTGCTTCTAATAAAGCCATTTTCAGCCTATCAACATCGCTGCCATAGGCTACCCCAACGGGAATTTTAATACGGGAAATTGGGTCATTATGAGTCCAATTAATAACTTCATTGACTAAAAAACGAGAATTAGGCACAATAATCGAGACATGATCCAATGTTCTTATTTCTGTACTTCTTGAACCTATACGTTCAACTGTGCCGACTAATTCACCTACATTAACAAAATCTCCTAGTTGAATAGGTCTTTCTAAGGTAATAATTAAACCACTAATAAAATCATTGGCAATATTTTGTAAACCAAAACCAATACCAACACCCAGTACACTTGCTAGTATGGTCAAAGAGCCTACATCTAAACCCCAAAGTTGCCACAAAATAATTAAACTAAAAAAAGTAATTACATATTGACTAGCAACTCCAATTACTTCTTGTGCCCTAGCATCAACTCCAGTTTGACTTAATAAGTAAACTTTAAATAATTCTGTAATCGCCTTAGCTATAAACCAAACTAAAATAGTAAAACCAAGTAATAAAACTAAACCAATAGCAGAATAATCACTTTTTCCTAGGGTAAAAATAGGAGAACTAAGAAAATTAATTAATTGGTAACGCAATCCACGAGCTATTGGTAAAATATCTGTAATATAATACATTACAGCTATCCATAAACCGCCCTGCATCCCTAAAATTGTGAGCTTTAATAATAACTTTAATTGTTCTTGCCAAGGATGAAATTTGGAAAAATTTTTTTCGACTAAAAATAATATTTTTCGGTTAAGATATTTTGCTAAAAATTTAAAGAAATAATGAAAAGTAATTGCACATAAAAAGACGCTAATAACATATAATAAAGATTGACTTAGATAAGTAGATGAGCGTTCTAATTTTGCTCTAGCAATACCAAAGGATAGTCTTTGTTGCCAAATAATTGCTTGACTAAAAACATTTGGAGCTTCAATAACATCACTTTTAGTAACAGTAACTAAATGACGTTCATCATTTTTACTTCTAATAACTGTTTGTTGATTAGCTTGTATAATTTCTAATTCAGCAGCTTGAGGAGACTTAATTTCTTTTTCTATTGCTTTATTAATAATTGTTGCTCTTTCAGCAGCACTCAGATTTTCTAAGCCACCAATAAAAAATATTTCTCTACCATCTATAACTATGGCTGATTTGTCTGTTATGGAAGAATTTTGAGTTAAACCGCTTAAGGGAATTAAACTTAAACTTAAGCTTAAAATAACAAGTAAGCAAAGTTTAAATATTTTTTTGATCTTTATAGCAGTTTTCATAACTCAATTTTAATTAATTAAATGTTTAATCATAAATTATTACTTGTACGAGTTATATCTTTATATTATTTTTATCCTCAATGGTACTACTATTTGGTACGGGTAAATTAGGCAAAGATGGTCGTAATTTATCTAAAATACTTTTAACTGAAAACCAAACTCCTGCGGTTAAAACAATAATTAATATCCCCCCAAAAAACCATAATAAAACAGTGTTTTTCCCTAGGGTATTAGTTGAAGTGAAAGAATGAGATAATTCTCGGTTAATATCTGTGCTATTTATTTGTTTTTCTGTGATTAAAATTGCGGTAATTTTATAAGGACCAATTCTGAGAGTATCTTTACTAGAAAGTTGTTGACTTCCTTTAGAAATTAAACGACCATTAATGTAAGTACCATTAGAACTTTTATCCGTAATAAACATCTGTTGATCGGCTACGGTAATTAAAGCATGAAAACGAGAAACTTGTTTATGAATCAATTCTACATGGGAAACGGTATAAGACCCTAAATTGCGAGGCATTTCTTTTACTTCTCTACCAATAGCAATAGGTGGCATTAATAATGGTTGATTTAATTCACCAGTTATGGGTTCTTCCCAAATTAATTGAACATATAAATTTTCAGACATAAAAAAAGGAAATACCTAATCACAACAAACGAGGTTAACTATAATTATGATTAACCTCGCTTAAATAATCTTTGTTTTTTTGGAAAACTTTAAACAGCAGAAGATGAAGTAGCTGCCAACCATAGCATCAACACCAACAATAGTACGGTAATCTTAACTACTAGGTACATGATGCCATCGGGAAATAAAAAACTGTGCATCATGGTCGTTTCCTCCTTGGGAAAATTCATCGAGAATATTAGTTCTCACTTTTAAACTAACATAAATTTTTTCTTTTATATTAAATATGAAACAAATATTTAACCATGAAGATTTTTAGTTTACTTATTTTATTAGTTATTAATTAATTTTTTAAAAAATTTAACAATCTTAATATACTATATTCCCCTAGGCACATTTTTTGATAGAATGAAAAGTTTGCAGATTAAAATTAAGGAGAGAGCAACATGGCTCGGATGTATTACGACGCAGACGCTAATTTAGATCTATTAGCTGATAAAACAGTAGCAATAATTGGCTATGGTTCACAAGGACACGCCCATGCCCTTAATCTTAAAGATAGTGGCGTTAACGTTATTGTCGGACTATATTCGGGAAGTAAATCAGCTAAAAAAGCTGAATCCGCCGGCTTAAAAGTTCATTCTGTGGCCGAAGCAGCTAAAGCCGCCGATTTTATTATGATTTTATTACCTGACGAAGTACAAAAAACTATTTATAAAGCAGAAATCGAACCTAATTTAAGCGCAGGTAAAGTTTTATTATTTGCTCACGGTTTTAATATTCATTTCGGTCAAGTTATTCCTCCTGCTGATGTTGATGTGGTTATGGTTGCACCAAAAGGCCCAGGCCATTTAGTCAGACGCACCTATGAACAAGGAGAAGGAGTACCCTGTTTATTTGCAGTGTATCAAGATGCTTCTGGACAAGCAAGAGATCGAGCAATGGCCTATGCTAAAGGTATTGGTGGCACTCGTGCCGGTATTCTCGAAACTACCTTTAGAGAAGAAACCGAAACCGATTTATTTGGCGAACAAGTAGTATTATGTGGCGGTTTAAGTGCCTTAATTAAAGCTGGTTTTGAAACCTTAGTTAATGCGGGTTATCAACCAGAATTAGCCTATTTTGAATGTCTCCACGAAGTTAAATTAATCGTTGACCTTATCGTTGAGGGTGGTTTAGCTAAAATGCGGGATAGTATTTCTAATACGGCCGAATATGGAGATTTAACTCGTGGTCCTCGTATTGTAACCGATGAAACTCGTGCAGAAATGCGTAAAATTTTAAGCGAAATTCAATCAGGACAATTTGCTAGAGAGTTTGTATTAGAAAATCAAAGTGGTAAACCCGGATTTACCGCTATGCGTCGTCAAGAAGCAGAACATTCTATTGAAGAAGTAGGCAAAGACTTACGAGCTATGTTTAGTTGGTTGAAAAAATAAATAACATAGTTTTCCAGAAGTTTAGGGGTAAACAAGAGTTTGCCCTTATTTTTTATTAGCTTTTAGCTATTGACTTGTTCTTATTTGCTAAATTTTTTATTCTACATTTGATATTTATTCTTAATCTTGTATGTTTCTAAAATAGACATTCTTGACAATTAAGGCTAGACTTGGTGAAATTATCAGATGTTTTAAAATATTAAAATATTAGGAAATTAATCTTAGTAGTGAGGTAAATGTGGAACAAGGCGAGGAAAAATTACCAGATACCATAGTGGTGAGCGAATCAGAAGAATTTAACCATCAAGTTAACGCTCCCAAGGTGATGTCTCCTTTTGTGAAAGGATTATTGTGGGGATTTGCATTTAGTTTAACAGGTATTATTTCCGCTATTATTGGTGCAACTGCCGCCTTATATACTCCCTTGTCTTCTGTCTTTAATGATTTATCTAAAATAGAGTTTCCTTGGGTAAAAGGTGAAAATTCTGAAGAAAATTCAGGAGATTATAACTGGGTTTCTAAATATGGAGTAGCTCAACCTGTGAATATTTTAGTCATGGGTATAGATAGAGTAGAAAATGCACCTCCAAGCTCTACTGCTATTTTTAATAGTCGTAGTGATACAATTTTGTTATTACGTTTCGATCCTAAAAATAAGTCTTTAAAAATATTATCTATTCCCAGAGATACGAGGACAGAAAATCAAGGTTTAACTATTCCTAAAATTAATCAAGCTAATGCTGATGGTGGTGCGACTTTAGCCGCTAAAGTTATTAGTAATACTCTTAATGATATTCCTATTCATCGTTATATTCGTGTTACAACTGGAGGATTTCGAGAATTAGTTGATTTACTTGGAGGAGTCGAAGTTTATGTACCTCAAGATATGTCTTATACTGATGTGACTCAAAATTTAACCATTGATTTAAAACAGGGTTGGCAAACTTTAAATGGAGAACAAGCCGAACAATTTTCTCGTTTTCGTAGCGATGATCAAGGAGATGTTGGCAGAGTTCAAAGGCAACAAATAGTTTTAAAAGCTTTAGGAGAACGTCTCAAAAATCCTTTAGTATTAAGTCGTTTACCTGAAGCAATACGTATAATACGTCAGTATATTGATACTGATTTAACAGTAGAAGAAATTTTTGCTTTAGTGGGTTTTGGTCTGAATGTAGATCAAGAAAATATTAATATGATTTTATTGCCGGGTCGATTTAGTTATGCTAATGAATATCAATTAAGTTATTGGATCGTTAATACAGAAGATAAAAATCAAATTTTAAAAACTTATTTTGACCAAAGTCCCATATCACTTACTTTTTCTCAGCAAAATAATATTCCTCTGACTGATTTACATATTGCTATTCAAAATACTACTGAAATTAATGGTTTAGCTACCAGTGTTTTTAACTATTTAGGTCAAGAAAATTTTACTAATTGTTATTTCTTAGATGATTCTCAATTAAATTTAGAAACTACTCAAATCATTGTCCAAAAAGGTAATATTGAAGCAGCAAAAATGCTGCAACAAATTTTAGGAATAGGTAAAATAGACGTTTCTGCTACAGGAGATTTAGATTCAGATTTAACTATTAAAGTAGGTAAAGATTGGGAAAATAGATTATAGTCATAAACTGTTACTTTTAAGATATATATAATTACAATATATACCTTAAAATAGTTTAGCTGTGTGATTCATATTATCAAATTCAAAACGTTGAGAATAATCAGTAACTCCATATAAATTAAAGGTGATAGTCGGTTCTTCTCCCATAGGTTGAACGCTATGAATTGCATCAGGAAGAAAACCAATAACATCACCCGTAACTAAAGTTTTTTCATCAACTAATTTAATTTGATCGGGATTATTAGAAGTAGGATTTCTTTGCCAAAATTGATTTTTTTCTTGTCCATCAATAATAGCAACAATTCCCCAAGTACCATGATTATGAATAGGGGAAATATTCCCCGGCAACCAAGCTACCATTTGTACAGTAAGAGGAAATTCGTAATCTTCATATAAAAAACGAACTGACCAACCCGGTTTTGGTTGAGGAGGAATAAATTCTAAAGATAACCAATAGGAGCTATTTAAGAGCTTTCTAACTTTCGGAATAATTAAGTTAATTCTAGTTAAATCATCGGTAACATTTTCTAAAATATCTTCTAATTCAGTAAGAAATCTATATAACCGATAGGGTTTTTCTGGTAAGTCAAGCATCGGCAAGGACAACTCAAGACATTGACCTTCATTATTAACTAACCAATTTTTATTGAACTCAGAAAAATCATTTTGATTAGGCATGGTAATAGAAAAGTATTAAATTAAATTCTCGAACTTTCCATAATGATAGGCCCATCAGGATAACTTGCATTGGGATTAGTTTCTAAAGTTACAAATAAACCCGAAAAATTGGGACTATAAAAATCTCTAGTCATTTCCTCTGAATAGGGAATTTCTTTAAGGGAATTACCCAACATATAGGGTTTAATTTCGCCACAGGGTAATTTATCATTAGCAACCAATGCCCATAATAAATAAAAAGAGCCATCAGGAGGAGTAGGAAGATTTTTTACACTCATAAGAGCCATTTCTTCTTTACGATTAACTAGCATCATTCCCGATGCTTCTTTCATTTTTTTGTTACCTTGAAAAGTTACTAACATGGTATCAGTTTCTTTCAATAAAGAATTAACCATTTCTACTTGTTTCATTTCCTGATGTAAACGATTATTCTCAGCAGTTATAATACCAAAATTGTAACGCAATCTATAGTTATCAATGCCCAATATAACTATTAACAAAGCCCCTATTACTGTGGTTATTTTTATAAATTTTGGCTTAAAATTGATGAATTTTTTTTGCTCAGTTGCTTCAGCTTGTTTGATGATTTCAGGTAATAAATAAGAAGGAACTTCTACCTCGGTAAATTCATCTAAAACTTTTCCTAAAATCTCCTGCAATTCATCTACTTCTTGAATTAATTGGGGATATTTAGCTAAAAGTTGCCGAAATTCTTGTTCTTCTTTCGCATCTAAATCATTAATCACAAAACCAGCAGCTAAAAGTTTTATGCGTTCTATATTGTATGATTCATTCATAAGCTATTGAACCTGTATCTAAAAGTAATTGTTTTAGTTTCAGTAATCCTTGACGAGTACGACTTTTTACTGTGCCTAAAGGAATATTTAATTGTTGAGCAATATCACCTTGGGTTAATCCAGTTTTGTAAGCCATTTCTATAACCTGTCGCTGTTTCTCTGGTAGTTGCATTAGTGCTTCATAAATATGTTCGCAACGCTCATTAGAAGTAACTTGTTCAACTGGATTTGGAGTTTGTTTATCTTGAGTCATAATTTTTCCCCATTTTTCAAGCATTTTTTGTTTGCGGTTATGAGAGCGAAGTTGGTCAATAGAACGCGATCGCGTCATACTAATTAGATAACGAAGAAAATAACGACAATCTGGGTATCTAGAGGCATTACGCCATAAAGCTACAAAAACATCTTGGGTTAAATCTTCTGCTTCTTGGGAATTTTTCAAAATTTTGAGTGCTAATCCGTATATCAATCGTCCATAACGCTCAAAAATTAAGGAAAGTGCTTGAGAATCACCTTGTTTAATCCTTTGAAATAACTCTTCATCGGTTAGGGATGAGGAATTTTTATGATTATCCATGTTTATTCAAGAAAATGTTGGTGTTGAGATTATTAAAATCTCAGCTAGGGAAGTAAAGTTCAAACTAATTCTTGAATTAGATTTTGATACTCTTTTTTTGGTTTAAGTCCCACTATTCTAGTGATTTCTTGACGCTCTTTAAGTAAAATAACTGTTGGTACGCTTCTAATCTGAAATTTAATCGCTAACTCTGGCTCTTCTACCATATCTATTTCTACTAAGTCAAACAAATCTGGGTTATCTTCGGCTAACTGAGTGAGAATTGGTTTAAGAGTTTTACAACCACTACAATGGGGAGCTACAAATTTAATTAAAATAGGTTGCTCTGATTGCTCAAGAAGAAAAGTTAGGTTTTGATTATTTGATGTCTGCATTTTTTATCTCCCAATTTATTAATTTTTATGGCGTTGCTGAATTGAAGTATGAATCTAAATATTAAACATTAAAACATTAAACATTGGTAAATGATAAATGCTCAATGAATCAGGGGATTAGGGGGCAAAATCATATCCAGAATCAGCAGCACCATTTTTATAAAAACCAAAGTCCACCTGTAATAAGGTAATATCCACCTGTCAAAATTAAAGCCACACTACCAATTTTAATAATCCATTCCGAGTAATTTAGTAATAAACGAGTTTGTTTTGCTAAACCTGTCATTAAACTAGCCAGAAAAATAATGATGGTATATCCCAGAGCGTAACTAACCATAGTTAGCATTGCTAAAACCTGAGAGCCAGTGGCAGCAGCAGCAGCTAAGACAGAGAATAATACTGGAGAGGCACAGGGGGAGCTAACTAGGGCAAAGGTTAAACCAACCCCATAGGGGCCAAAACCTGAAGCATCCACGTTTACTTGGGGTAGAGGTAATTTAATTACTTCCAATAAACTTAACCCCATAATCAGAATAATAATGCCCACAACAATATTAATATGGCCTCGATATTCCACCATCACTGCACCAGCAAAGGAGGAAGCTAAACCAAATAAACTTAAAATAGTGACAGAGCCTAAAACAAATAAACTGGCTTTAACAAAAGCGTCACGGCGGGATTTTATCTCACGAGTACCAATGTAACTTAGGTTGACTGGTAATAAAGCTAAAATACAAGGGGAAATACTAGCAATTAAGCCCCCAACAAACGATAAAGGCAGAAGAATGGCGGGATTAGTTGTATCTTGTTGGTTTAACCATTCTTTATAAGCGTTTTCTACCACTGAGATTAGATATTCGATTTGGTGAGAAATTGGCCCTGTGGAAAGTAAAGCAATTACTAATCCGAACAAAAATAATACTCCAAAAAATAGCCAGGGCTTTTTACGACGAGAAAATTTTGCAGCAGACTTCTTTCCGTCACTGGTTTTGACGGGTATCATAATAGTTCTCCTCATGTTTTAATTACTTAAGATTGTGTACGAACAAATTATTCACAGGCAAGATGCCTGTGTTACTGTGTTTATTTTTGAGCTAGTTGATCATCTAAAACTTCTGTATAAGCCGATTTATCAGGGTTATTCTTTTCTATTGCTAAAATATCCCCTGTGGCTGGATCTATAATGGCTACAGTACTAGTTTTTGATTTATTTGAGGCGAAAAATTCACCTAATCCTAATTCCCTAGCTTTGGCTTCTGATGCTTGAGCTTTAGATTTGTCGCTAACATCTAAAACTACAAAATGAACTTTATCTGCATATTGTTGCTTAATTTGAGATAGGGTAGGGGCAATGTTTTTACAACCAGCACACCAAGTAGCATAAATATCGACAACTACTGGTTTACCTTGTAATTCGGGTGATAATGGCCCACCTACTGAGCCTACTTTAGCGCCAGCACAAGGATTACCTCCTGCGCAAGGATTAGCTCCGGCACAGGCATTAGCTATTTCAAGGTTTGATTTGGTAATATCTGTACTGGAGTAAGTTGCTGTATTTGTACCTACAACGGCCAGAGTTGCTACTAAACCGCTTAAACAAAGATTAAGTAATAATTTGGAAGACTTGTACATGGTTTTTATCCTTCAATTTTTAAGTATCTATCCCTATAGACGAGTGAAGTAATTTTTTGGATTTATTTGGGATTAAAAAAAATACGGCGTTGCTAATTGTGTAGCTAATTCGTTATTTCACAAAATCTTCAACCTTAATGTCGGGCTGGATTCCCTATTCTCTATAGGGTAGGGGGGAAAGCTTACAAGGGTAGGTTTTTTACAAGGCGATCGCACCCTACCTGCTACACTAATCCTGGGCGTATAAACTTCGGAGGAAACCTCGCCAAGGTCTCACCGCTCCGCACCCCTCGACCGCTCCTATCTCCTAAATTCTGTCTCTTACTCTTCACCAGCTACTTTTTCAGCAAACCCTAATTATAGGCAAAATCTTTGCCCCGTTATGATTTTTGCCAAACCATAACTTCCTCATATATTACAATAATAATGATAATCATTGTCAAAAAAATAACTATCTAAAATGCTTATTGCCATAGCTGGAAAATCTGGATCGGGAAAAACCCACTGGATTAAGGAAAAAATCGCTCAAAACAGGAAAAATGTGGTGTATTTTAGTCCTCAGACAGAATCTTTTCCTCTAGATACGATTTACTTAAAAAGTAAATTTAGGGATATTTCTGTATTATTAGAGGGAAATATAGAACAATTGCGAGATTTAAGCCAGAAAAACACAGTTTATCTAGAAATTCCTTGGTATTTGGACTCAGAAGCTATTACTCCCCTATTACAACAAATGAATGCTTATTTAGTGGCCATTGTGAATAATTCTGAAGAGAAAAATCACTGGTCGGGATATGACATAGTTATTAATGAAAGTAATCAGAAAGAAACGAATAAAACAGGAGCTATTCAGATTCAAAGAGCAGTATTAACCGGAGAAGTTCTAGATTATGCCAGTTTAGAAATATTTTGGCTCGAATTAATTCAAGGAGCTTATGGGGATGCGATTAGGGTTAAGGGAATGTTTGATATTATTGATGGTCAATGTATTTATGGAGAATTTAGCCCAGAATTTAATCAAAAAGACTTTTTTCCCTTAAATTTCCCCTTAAATTTAGACGGGAGACCGAATCGCTTTAGTGGACTCGAAATTGTGGGCTATAACTTAGATAAGGAGGCGATCGCAGATACCCTGGGTGATTTTTGTTTGTCAGATGAGTTAGTTACCTACTACCAAAATCAAGTTAAAGAAACATTAAAAAGGGATTGAAAAGAATGAAAATAGCCGTTTTATCTTGTATTCATGGCAATATGTCCGCTTTAAAATCAGTTTTAGCAGATATTGACTCTTATTCCTGCGATAAAATCTACTGTTTAGGAGACTTAGTGGGATATGGTCCCTATCCTAATGAAGTGGTAGAAACCATTAGAAAACTCAATATTCCTACTGTTCAAGGGTGTTGGGATGAGGATATTATCGAAGGATTAAACGCCTGTGAATGTAGTTATCCGTCCCTTTTAGCTGAAAAAAGGGGGAAAAAGGCTCATGAGTGGACAAATGAGCAGATAACTCCCGAAAATCGTCAATTCATGGCACAATTACCCCATACCATTAAGATAAATAACCTCTGTTTTGTTCATGGTAGTCCTCAAAGTAACCATGAGTATTTATTACCAGAAATGAATGCTTTTACAGCGTTAGAAAGGGTCTTAGCCGTAGATGCTGACGTTTTATTCTGTGGTCATACCCATGTCCCCTATATTCGCAATCTAGATTCAGGCAACCTACAAGTTAAATTGTGTCAAGAAGAGACTCTGAGTTTTACGACCCCAGTGAAACGAATTATCAATGTTGGTTCTGTGGGTGAACCCCGTCATGGAAGACCAAATGCAACCTATGTTATTTATAACACTGATACAGAGAGAGTTATTTTGCGAGAGGTTGAGTATGACTACGAAAAAACCTGTCAAGGGATTATTAATGCTGGTTTACCGCAGATTTTCTCTTGGAGATTAGCAAATGGGTTGGAATACGCTGAAAAAGCCGATGATCCTACCCATATTTGTGAACGTTAGTAGTTAATTTTTGTCAAGGGGACAAATCCTAATTATGTGGGCAATTTTAAGCGGTATTGAGGGAAATTTAACGGCTTTTGAAGCTGTATTGAGAGATATTGAGCATTTGTCTGTAAATGTTGATAGTTTATATATTTTAGGGGATTGTGTCGGTCTTCATCCCGAAACCGCGAAGTTAATCGATCGCCTCCGCCAACCAGACAATGAATTAAAACCTCAAATTTGTCGGGGTTGGTGGGAAGAACAATGTCTTATTTTACATGGTTTGAGTGGTAATGGTGAACCCACTGACTTGATTGAAAAATACGGGGTTCAGGCCGCTAAACAACTTTGGGACAATGTTGACCGTGAAACAGTTGCATGGATGCGTAATCTTACTTTTGGTTTTGTGGAACTTGATTGTTTACTAATCCATGGTAGTAGTGTTGATGTGGGTGAGGAGTTAACCCCGAAAACCTCTCCTTGGGTCATTTTGGACAGGTTACAACGCATGGATGTTAATAACCTTTTCTGCGGGCGATCGGGGCAAACTTTTGAATATGAAGTACAACAAGCGTCTTTGAATAGCACTGTCACTACCCTAGACATTCGTCAACCTACCCAAACCATTACCACTCGTCAAAAAAAGGCGATCGGGGTAGGAAGCGTGGGCAAAATCCCCCAAAAAGCAGTTTATACCCTTTATAATCCCTTAAATAATCAAGTTAAGTTTAAAACTGTTTATTATTAAACTAAAATGAGCAATAAATCAGATTTATTGCCCATCTCACTAGAAAGTTAAGGTTAATCTGAGTGTACCGATTACCACATCAGGATTTCGGGAAGACTGATTAGGTGCAGTTAACCAAATAACACCAGGAGTCAAAGAAATATTATCTGTCACTTGATGACGATAAAATGCCTCAATGTGCCAAGGAATAGTATTTTCGGCAATTAGATCGGTATAATCGTCTCCTAGGTCAGACCCGAACCAATTACCTCCAGTGCGAAAAGGTTCGGGAACTTTCGCTTTGGTTGCGTAGGGAGATGCTCCCACTACAATACCTCCTAAATTACCTTCTTTAAACAAGTCTGGAAATGCTAAAAATTCCGTAAGTTAAAATATCCGCTTTACTACTACTATAATCACCCAAGCCAAAGGCTGTGTCTGTACCTCCTGAAGTGTTAACCTGATTATAGGCAAACCAACCATTTACAGCAAACTTGGGATTTAATTTCCATAAAGTTTGGAAACCATAGGCATTAACGGAAGCGGATTGAGTTGGAACTACGGGGAAATTAGCTAAAGTTGTCCCTTGATCATTAAAAAAAATCGGTAAGCTATTAAATGGACTTTCTACGGGATGATAACTATGGCTATAGGTTAAACCAAAGGCAAATTTATCACTTGGTTTAACAGTTAATTGGGCTAAAGTTGAATATCTACCGTCAAATAATCCCCCAGCAAAGGGGTTAGTTATTCCTGATTCACTAGGATTATTGGCATAAGTGGCTAAGTAACCAGCACTAAGGCTAATATTATCGTTAAAGTGGTGGGTTAGTCCTATACCTGCTCCTGAAAAGTTATAAATTGCACTACGTTGTCCGAATACAGAAAGTGAACCTGTACCTCCATTATCGTCATCCCAACTGCTAAAGGTGGTTGGTACATAGTCGTGATGTTCTCCTCCTGTACCCATGATGACTATTTGCGATCGCTTTCCAATGGGAAATTGATAACTTAATTCGGTTAATCCCACTGAGTTATCACTAGCTAAATCACCAATATCGTTAAAGGTTTGTTGACCTTCGGAGGAGAAAGCTAAACCTCCTTGATAACCTCGCAGTGGATTTGGTCCATAGACAAATCCTCCGGGACGATTCGGATGGGGAAAGTTACCACTGGTGAGGCGAATTTTTAATCGATCCTGACCAGTAAAGCTGCTGAGAAAATCCAAACGAACTCGGTTGGCGAAAACAGTTTGTTGACTGGGGGTTTCGACATCAATACTTCCTGTGGGACTAAAAATAGCGGGAAATGTTGAGGTTGTACTGTCTCCTGTTAAAACATCTGTTAAAGCAAAAATAACTTCCCCTTGTAATTTGGTGGTGGTGGAAAATTGATTTTCCTCTAAAATAGCGGTTTTAGTTTCTAGGGTCTCGATCCGTTTTTCTATAGCAGTAAGTTCTGTTTTAAATTCTGCTGATAATCTTTGTAAAATTGCTAAATCATCTTCACTTACAGAGGTTGAGCGATTTTCTGTACTATTACTTTCGTTGATTAAACGCTGAATTTGTTGTAAACAACTATTTAACCCGGCCGCAAATTCATAACGAGTTAGAGGACGTGAACCCCCAAAGGTGCGATCTGGATAACCAGAAATACACCCATAACGTTCTACTAAATTTTGTAATGCACTAAAAGCCCAATCTCCCGGAGACACATCCCGTAATTGCGATAGGGAGTTGACTTGTTCTTGGTAATCCTCTTGGGCGATCGGCGAAGCCATCACTCCCGCGATCGCCCCATTTCCTAACCACAGAAACGATAATCCTAAAATTACCTTGATTCCACGATTCCACATAAATCTCCTCACTAATGATAATGATAATCGTTTTTATTGTGACATATTTTATGAGTATGATAATCATTATCATAAAAAAGAGGAAAACCAATGATGAAATCTGCTCAGTGGTATAAGGGACTTCCCTTACAGGAAAGACTAACCTTTTTAGAAAGAATCAGTGCGATAGATACGGACTTAGCCGATCGCCAACGCTTGAGTTGGCGATCGCAAAAACCCTTGACAAATAGCGCTTATTATAATGCTAAATTGTCAGAGGAAAAGTTAACCGAAACAAAATTTATCAGCATATTAGGTGAATCGGATCGATCTTTAGCAGAACGTTGTCCTCAGCCAAATTGGTTAAAGAAACTAATTAAATCCTTTGCTATTGAGGAGATTTCCAATGTCAAGATTGCACCTGTGGAAAATTTAACCGACGATCTCCTCAATTTAGGATTTCTGAATTTAGTGAAACCGTTATTAAGTCAAGCGATCGCCGATTTAAAAATAGGAATTGAAAAATTAGGTGATCGGACCCCATTTACTAAGGAAAAAATCAAAGGAATTTTATTGGCCAAAGTTCCGGAACAGTTGTTAGGGATACTAAGTCAAACGATGGTCTTAGAATTGAATGTAGCAAGATTAGAAGGAAAATTATTAGGGGAAACTGCGAGGGAGCGTTTAATAGATTTTCTACACAAATTAGAGAAAAAACAGTATTCCCTAGAGATACTTAAAGAATATCCAGTATTAGCGCGACAAGTGGTAATCTATCTGGAACAATGGGTAGAAGTAAGTTTAGAATTTTTAGAGCGTCTTTGTCAGGATTGGGAACTAATTTGTGATCGCTTTAGCTGTGATTTTCCCCCCGGTGTGTTATTAAAGGCAATAGGGAACAGGCAACAGGCAACAGTAAAGGCATTGGACGGGGATTTCATTCAACCCCGCCCAAGGCAATCGCCCCAAGGGGGCGGGGCTTCTGACCCTTTGGTTGGTCGAGAAAACAGACAACAATTTCCCCATCTCACCAAAAATCTTTACTGTTGCCCGTTCCCTGTTCCCTGTTCCCTCGACCGAAGGTCGGTGAATAAGGAACGGATCAAATGCAAGTAGAGCGAAAATTTGCTACTCTCAACGAAAGTAAAAATCTTCCTTATTTACAGGGAAAAGAAGTAGAGGTTTGGACTTATCAAGAGAGTATTGAAAAAGGATTTATTGAAACTTATCGCTTATTACTCAAAAATCGAGATTTATTCCTAAAACTTTGGCTACCTAAATTTGACAATGACGAAATTAGGGTAGTTTTGCGAGATACCAGGTTATATGGATTAACAAGAGAGTTTTCACCCAGATGTTTTAAGAAATGCACTTGATCGCGATCGCCTTTTCGATCGCCTTTGGATTGATGTTCCCAATCACCCCAGTTTAGAGAATGTGATTCCCTTGGAAAAAAAAGCCCTTTGGCAAGGAGATGTACCTTTCTTTTATACTCATACCAATTTGCGTTCTAAAAAGTAATTCTGAAATGAGGAAAATAAGTCATAGAA
>CAYPSO010000079.1:0-21370 GCA_964413275.1 uncultured bacterium
AGTAAAAAATTCAAAAAAAGAGGTAATTAAAATTAATTTAAACAGTTAGCTTCAATTACAATCTGTATCTAACTATCTACTGAATCTTAATAGTTTGCCCCTAATTTTAGCCGGGCCAATTTTGAGTCGCACAGAGCCAGATAGCGTTACAGTATGGTTAGCCTTAAAGGAATCGCGATCGCCTATATTAGAAATATACGAAACAGAAAATAAAGGAACAATTCTTGGTAAACGGCTATTTAAAGGTCAGCGTAATACGATTCAATTAGGGCAACATCTACACATAGTTGCCATCACTGCCCTATCCAACCAGGGCATTTTGCTCGAACCCGGAAAAATATACGCTTATAATATCTATTGCGATCGCAACCATTATAATCTTATTGACGACCTTAAAATTAATAACTCTAGTCTGAGCTATTTTTCCCATCAGTTACCAACTTTTGCCCTACCACCAAACGATCTAAATCAATTAAATATCGTTCATGGCTCTTGTCGCAAACCTCATGGCGGAGGTAGAGATACCTTATCTTGTCTGGATAATTTAATCCATGATGCCGCAGATTCAGCACATAGAAGACCTCATCAATTATTTCTCACTGGCGACCAAATTTATGGGGATGATGTAGCAGACCCTATGTTATGGTTAACACAAGGGGTTAATAATTTATTATTTGGTTGGTCGGAAAATTTACCTCTACAACAAGGCTCAATCCTTTCCCATGACTTACCAGTGGGAAAACGTAGTGAAATTGCTCGTATTGAGGGCGGTTTTACGGCAATGCTACAAGGTAAATCTAAAAAAGCAAAAAGTCATTTATTTAGTTTTGGTGAATATGCCTCCGCTTATCTGTTAGCATGGTCTCCAGTGCTTATGCCCGATCGTTTTCCCTCTGGTAAAATTTTATTTGGTAATAGTAAACAAGCTAAACAATGGGAAAAAGAACTTTACGATACTAATAGTTTTATTAATGATTTAAAAGAAGTCAGAAGAGCTTTAGCTAATGTTCCTGTTTATACGATTTGTGACGATCACGATATTAGTGATGATTGGTATCTCAACCGTCAATGGTGCGATCTCGTTTTGGGAAAACCATTAGGTAAAAGAGTTGTACAAAATGGCTTACTTGCCTATGCTTTATTTCAAGCCTGGGGCAATACTCCAGAACATTTTAAAGAAGGAACTTCTGGAGAAAAATTATTACAATTTGCGGCTCAATGGTTAGCATCTCAAGGCAAAGATACCTTTGCTAAGGCAGAATGCGATCGTTATTTAGGTATTCCTACTACGGATGAAACTACAGAATTACCCAGACTAGAACAAGATGAAGATGTTTTAATTTTGTCACGAGATAGTCAAGCTATTCCTTGGCACTATCACCTTAAAAGTAGTAAACATGAAGTAATTGTGCTTGATACCCGTACTTGGCGGGGTTATCCTGGGGGGAAAGATAAAGGATTAGAACCACCCATGTTACTTTCTCCCAAGGCTTTTAAGCAACAGTTGCAAGTTCCTTTGACCAATACAAAACCAGAGATTGAGGCAACCATCGTTGTTTTACCCACCAACTTAGTTGCTTTAGGAATAATCGATCGCATTCAAAAGTTTGAATTAACCCGCAATCAAGTATTTAGTAGTGATGTAGGGGATTCGTGGAATTTTCACCAAGAAGCTTTTGCCCAATTGTTATTAATTCTTTGTCAACAACGCCAGCATATAATTATTCTTTCGGGAGATATTCACTACAGTTGTGCCGTGCGTCTGATTCATTGGTTTCATCAATCTCCCAAAACTACTGTTTTAGTTCAATTAACCTCAAGTGCAATTAAAAATTCAGAATTAGCAACTCGCCTAGTGCATACCAAACTTAAATCCTTATTTCCAGAAAAAACCGAACATTGGCTAGGATGGGAAAAACCCCTAAAACTTAAACAAATAAATCAGAAGCATTTAGATTCCATAGAGCCTCTTCCCGATTGGCAATACCGTATTCAATGGTGCCAAAGGAAACCAGCCGAATCATTACCTTGGCAACAATCCCCAAGAAAAATCCCTCATAAACCAAACCTATGGGAAAAATTGATAAATATTTTAATTTCTTGGTTATGGCGCAATCGTTGGTTACAAGAAGGTGCTGAAGTTGTTGGAAGAAATAATCTTAGCTTAGTAAAATTTCAATGGTCAACAACTAAAGCAGTAATACAGGAAACATACTGGCATCCTCCTTGGAATAATACTGGCACAGTAAAAAGCAGTTATGAAATTTCCCTAGAATCAGAGGAGAAAAAGTCTTAATATTATACATAAAGTTAATTTTATTTTAAATACAAAACAACAATTCAATATTAATACAATAAAAGATACTCTATCTCAACTTGAATCCTTAAATATGAAGATATTTATTTCTCGATATTTTCTCTTCCATTTCTCCACTAAATTTCGACCCATAAATGAACTACAAAAATTCAAATGTAAGGTGAGTCAGATTTTTCAGTAATGGGAATTTATCGATAATTTATCTATCTGACGCACCCTACTACGATTATTCTGTTCTATTAACTATTCAAAATTCTGTATTTCTTGTTGTACAAGCTCTAAGGGAAGTTTTAAAACTCTGGCAATTTGTTCAATACTCAAGCCTTCTTTAAGCAATTCGACGGCAATTTCTAGTTTAGCTTGTTCGTCAATTTTTGATTGTTTTAATTCACTCTCTGGTAAAGCTGTGCAAATATTGCCTTTATTAATTTGAACACTATTTACTACATTAGAAAAATTGGAATAATAATATCGTTGCAAACTCGATCTAATATTAGATTTACTGACTTCTTCTCCTAATGCGGCTGATATTGTTTGCCATAGCTTACCCGCTAAATCCTTGACATACTTTTCAGAACGATTATTGTTTTTAGCGATTTCTGCATATTTTTTATGGTCGAATGCTCCCTCTAGGATATCTTGCTGAAGGTCATCTAAATGTTCCCCTGTGTGTGAGAAGATTAGCTCATCTACCGTTGCTATAAGGGATTGAAGATCGGAGGCATTCATAAGCTCAGTTTCAAGTTGAGAGTTATTGGCTGTTATATTAAATAATATGGTATAATACGACCTAATCAGTATTTAGATTCTTTAAATTCCCTTCATATTTCTTGATACTATTTTATATGGCTTTATATTGCTTTTTTGGGTCTTGTGGAAAAAGTTTTAATTGTATATGTTTAAATTCACAGTTTAAATATTAACTTATGAGCAAAAATAGCAAAGAAGAATTCCTTTCCATTTCTACAGAAGGTGGGAACATTTTTTGTCCCGCTTGTGGTAAGCCTATGAGTATGACTGAATCCATCAGCTATAATCTAGTATTTACACCTACAGCCAGACAAACACTTAACTATTTGGTGGAAGATTATGTAAATTTTCTACTTTTTTTTTGATAATAATTTATTAATTCACGATCAGTATGGACTTGGTGATGTATCAAAGGTTCATATTCCTTATGAAATTGATAAGGATATTTTTGATGAATTAGGATCTTATCAGACAAATTCCGCCAAAACATTCAGATATCTTGCTGCATCCCAAGAAAGTTTAGCCGTTTCCCAAAAAATTAATCAACTACCCAAAACGGGAGAAACCTATGAAAAATACTACAATACCACAATACAAGAAAAGGAAATCAAAAATTCTCAAGATTTGCTCGATCAGTGTTACTCATTGATTTATGGTCAATTACAACCTTATCCCTATGTTGCTTGTTTATTTGGTATTGTCGATGAACAAAGTAATATACGATATGCAGTGGGAAACAGAGGAAAGATTTCAGATGAAGATATTGAATCCTTTTTGGAAGCAGGAAAACCTTTTCTAGAAAAAGAGCAAAAATCTCAAAATGTTAAAGAGTCTTTTGATGGTAAATCTATTACTTCTGATTTGGCTAATTGGTCTAGTCTTTTGAAAAACATTTGGTATATTGCTCCAGGATATGCCCGATATCTTAAATACTTAATTGAAATTTGGCGTGAAAATAAAAAACTTTCATCACCGCAAACTTCACCAAAATTGGAGCAAACTAGTTTACAAAGAGCAAAAGAAACAACAGATAAAACCTCTCAAAAATCAGATAAAGACTTAGATACAAGAGTCACTGATGAAAAGATGTATGATTGTCTAATGAAATTTTCCCATGTTCTCAACATTTTTTTATGTGGAGGGTATCTTGGTTTTGAGCAATCAGACCAATCAGAAAAAAATACCGAAGACTCAAATAAAAGATTCCGCAGACCATATAAATTTGGTTATAACTCTATAGTTCAAAATTGGCAAACACTAGGCAAGTTTGTAACCTCTTTTCCTATTAGAAAAAAATTCTCGCCTGTTTGGGAAAAAGAAGTTTCTGAAAGCTTCATGACGGGTGACCCTAAATTAGATAATGATGAAGATATTAAGAAGATATTAGCATCACTTCAAGGAGTTGCTGAACCTGGTTCCCCAACAAGGGCTGGTGACAAAGAAAAACTTGAGAAAGCATTTGGCTCAGAGAAATTTACACGAGTGATCAACTCAGTGGTTGACTTTGCTTGTGCAGGTGAACCAATGACATTGCCAAATTATGTAGTTAAAACAAAAGCTTATGGCGGGACTGAACGAAACTTAAAAGATATGGCTCGTGATTGGATTGCCTCATCTATCTGTGGTTGGTGTCCGGGAGATCGAAATGCCTATAGTTTAGTATTATTAGGTGGAACAGGCTCAGGAAAATCTAGCATTGCACAATCAGGACTTATTGCCTTATCAGAGTCTCTCAGTCAATTTGGATATTCTGTATCTTATCCAGGCCCTGTAGATGGGGTTATTGTTGATTTTTATAATGATGAACACTATGAAAAAAGAACAATGCCTGATGCCACCGAAGAAGGAGCTAGATATACTCTCACTTTGGCGTTGCAGAAAATCAAAGATCCGGGTTCTCGTGTAAATTTAATCTTTACAGATATTGCAGGAGAAAAAATTGAGTCTGCTTTATTAGGGGGAGCAGAAGACCCAGTAGTATTAGGAGCGTTACGTTCAGCAAATACTTTTGTTTATTTGTTTGATTTTATAGCTTGGTCAAGTTTTGCGGCGGCACTAAATAGTGAAGAGCTTAAAGGAAATTGGCAAGATTTTCTCAATCAAAAAGAGAATTTAAGGAAGAAATCTCGCGCTGTAAGAGATTCATTTGAAATGTTAAAAGCAGTTGTTGATAAAATATATCAAATTAGAAAACAAGAAAATACTAAAGATCCCTACAGCAATGCAAAGGAAAGTAATTTTATTTTAGTTTTTCCCAAGGCTGATTTATATTGGAAGGACAATCGTTTTTTCTCTAAATTTGCTAAACAGTTGGAAAAATCAGGTATTCTTCAAAAAAGTCTTTCTTGTCGGAAAGAGCTTTTTGTATCTCGTGGTCGTGGAGCATATTCTGAGACTGAAGAGACTGAAGAGACTGAAGAGACTATTCTTGAACTTGCTACTCTTATTTCTGAGAATACAGTAATAGCAATTCAAGAAGAGTTTAAAAATACTTTTGTTGTTTCCGACTCTGAGGGCAATAGTAATTATATTGAGTCATATGCGCTTTCATCGGTACTAGAGAGTGGTGTGATTGAGTTCCTCAAGGAAAGATTTACGGGAGGAGTTTACTTTCTTCCAGTTTCCGCACAAGGTGATCACAAACCAAAAGCAAAACCAGAGAAAGCAGACTCAGACAATACCTCTGATGAGTCTAAAGATGGTAACGCATCTGATGAGTCTAAAGATGGTAACGCAGGTGATTCTTATGATTTCCCACCTGCTCAAACTTTCTGTGAGTTTGTCTTTTTAATAGCCGCAGAATTGGCCATGGAAAGTATTAATACCGAAAGGAAACCATAAAATTTGGCTAATCTATTTTTTATAAATACAACAAACTCCCCTTGATTCATTTGAGGGGGGTTATTTTTTGTCTGTCTTTCTCTCAGTTAAATTTTGTT
This sequence comes from uncultured bacterium, assembly GCA_964413275.1. Lineage (GTDB taxonomy): Bacteria > Cyanobacteriota > Cyanobacteriia > Cyanobacteriales > JAABRE01 > JAABRE01. The sequence goes on from CAYPSO010000079.1 coordinate 6,007, forward strand.
CATTAATTAACAACGAGCATATTTTTTGCGGTAGAATAGATAATCTAGTGTAAATATCGTAAAAATTACAATGTCTATCACTCATATTAATAATCTTCAAGATCAAATTTTGCAAAGTATTAAGACTTTACCGCCAGAAAAACAGCAAAAAGTTCTTGAATTTGCCAAATCCTTACAAGGCAATTCGCTTTTTCAGAAATGGGATAATATTTCTGATGCAGAAGCACAAGCCTTACAAAATGAATTTGCTCAAGAGGATATTAGCTTTTCTGAAAGTATTTTACCCGATTATTTATCTCACCTCGAATATTAGTAAAATAAAATAATTATTAAAATTTATAAATATGTATTTTGAAACTTGGTGTCAGTCAGAGTCTGAAAAATTATTACCCGGTGGTAGTGAAGAAAATCATTTTGATGTAAAAGAAACTTGGTATCCTCTTTTTTATATAGAAGATTTAGATAAATTAAAACCAACTCCCTTTACTTTATTAGAACAAAATTTAGTCATTTGGTGGGATAAAAATACTCAATCTTGGTGTGTTTTTGAAGATAAATGTCCTCATCGTCTCGCGCCTCTATCTGAAGGTAGGATTAATGAGAATGGAGAGATAGAATGTCCTTATCATGGTTGGACTTTTGCTCATGAGGGAGAATGTACCAGTATTCCCCAACAACCAGAGGGCGGAAAAGCACAAAACTCTCAAAGAGCCTGTGTGCAATCTTTACCCGCAGTAGTGTGTCAGGGTTTATTATTTGCTTATCCCGGCAATCCTGAAAATGCGGCTAAAACCAAAGTACCGATGGTTGATGCTTTAGAAGAGTCGCCCTCTGAATGGGTATGTTTAAATACTTTTCGAGATATTCCCTATGACGCTTTTACTTTGTTAGAAAATGTTTTGGATTCGAGTCATATCCCCTATACTCACCACAATACAGTCGGTAATCGTATTAATGTTTCACCTGTGGAATTAGAAATTGTTATATCTAATAAATACGGTTTTCATGGTATTTGGGAAGAAGGGCCAAGAAAAGGTAAACTAGGAAAACAAGATACTACTTTTATAGCACCTAATTTAATGTGGCATGACCTTACTTCTAAACAGTTTGGGCGCACTTTAACAGTTGTTTATGTCACTCCGATTCGTAAAGGTGAATGTCGTCTTTTTGCTCGTTTTCCCTTTAAATTTGCTTCTAAATTACCAGCATTTTTTATTAATTTAACTCCTCGTTGGTATTCCCACATTGGTCAAAATGCTATCCTTGAAGATGATCAAATCTTTCTCCATTATCAAGAGCGATATTTAGAAAAAGCCGGCGGTAGTAGTAATATTAATAAAGCTTTTTATTTACCAACTAAAGCTGATTTGTTTGTATTTGAATTACATCAATGGTTAAATAATTATAAGGTTAATCCATTCCCTCATGATAGTTTACCTAGTTTGGGGCAACGAGAAGAGTTATTAGATAGGTATCACTCCCATACTAAACATTGTAGTAGTTGTAGTAGAGCTTTAAGTAATATTAAAAAATTAAGACTTGTTCTAGCTGTCATTTTTATTTTATTATTATCGGCAACACCATTATTATTGATTAGTAATGGTTTTATTCAGATAAATTTAGCGATTTTAGTATCTATATTAAGTTTAGTTTCTGGTTTAGGTTGGTTAAGTTTAGGAAAATTAATTGGCAAATTTTATAACGGTAGAAGTATTGCTCCCCGCAATTTACCTGATAAATAATAAATAAACAATAACAAATCATGAAGTTAATTAAAAATATCCTTTTAATCTGTTTTTTATGTTTAAATTTTCTGGTATTAATTAATCCAAATATTGCTTTAGCCCAAGAGAATAAAGTTAATTATACTCTAAGTCAATTATATGAAGAAAATTTTGACTATCAGGATGTACATGGCACGTCTTTTGCTGGTGCAGATTTAAGGGGCTCTTCATTTCGTGAGGCAAATTTATCTAAAACTATTTTAACTAAGGCAACTTTTTTAAATGTTAATCTTACAGGAGCAAATCTTTCACAAACTTTAGCAGATAGAGTTATTTTTAATGAATCTGATTTAACTAATGCGATTTTTACTGATGCAATTCTGAGCGGTAGTCGGTTTTTAAATACCACAATTACTGGGGCTGATTTTTCCTTTGCTTTAATAGATCGCTATCAAGTATCATTAATGTGTAAAAGGGCTGATGGTGTTAATCCTGTAACTGGTATTTCTACAAGGGAAAGTTTGGGTTGTCGATAAATTAAGTATATGAAAATCAATCAATTAAAAGAATCAGAATTAACAGAAATATTGCAAATTGTTGAAGAAGGAGAAAAAAAAATTAAAGAAATGAGCGATATTTATTAGCAGAAATATCAGAAAAAACTTTAATAAGACTAATTAAAGTTACTCAAATATCAAAAGGATTTATTTTGTTTTTTTTGAATAACCGAAGAAAAAATAGGATATTAGAAGCCTTTATTGTTAATCATATTCAGATATGGAATGAATGGAGAAAAGATAATTTAGATATAGATATTGATTTAAGTCATTCTACTTTAAGTTATGCTAATTTAAGTAATACTAAATTAAATGGTGTTAATTTAATGAGTAATAGTAATTTAACTAATACTAAGTAAAAGAACATCATTCATATATTAATCAAAATTAACTACAAACTAATAACCACTAATTTCTAATTATGTATTCAATGAATCAAGCCTTAAAAGTTGCTCAAATCGCAACTAAAGATATTGAAACTTGGCTGAGTAGTTTACCAGAAACTATTAAGATTCAAAACGTAGAAAATAATCCTGAATTTCAAACTAAAGATATTGACTTACTTTGGCAAACTAAAACTAAATTACTAAAGATAGAAATCAAAGGAGATAGATACCATAAAACAGGTAATTTTTTCTTTGAGACTCACAGTAATTTTGAAAAAAATACACCGGGTTGCTTTATTTATACCGAAGCCGATTGGATCTTTTACTATTTCATAACTTCAAAAATTTTATATACATTACCAATGCCCAATACCCGTCATTGGTTTTTAGCTAATATTCATCGTTTTCGAGAAAAATCAACGACAACCTCTGTTCGGGAAACCTACTATACTACAGTTGGCCGTTTAGTTCCTATTTCTGTTGTCACTCAAGAAGTTTCTGGAATTAGAAAATATCAACTAACCTGAATTTATAGTTTTAGTTTTTTAAAATTAATTAAAATTTTGTCCGTAGATATTGAACAAATTTATCTGAATTTAAGTTAGAATGCCTTTTACTGAACTATAAAAATTATTATCCATGAAAGAACTAGACAAAGACAAAACTATTAGTATCCTTAATACCATTATGGAATTTGAATTAGCTGGAGTGGTGCGCTACACCCACTATTCCCTTATGGTAACAGGCCCTAATCGTATTCCCATAGTGAATTTTTTTCAAATGCAGGCTAATGAATCCCTTACCCATGCCCAACAGGTTGGAGAGATTCTCACCGGTTTAGAAGGCCATCCGAGTTTACGTATTGCAACCATTGAAGAAAGTAATAAACATAGTGTACATACAATTCTCGAAGAAAGTTTAAATCACGAAAAAAAATCCCTTGAATTATATAAACAACTTTTAGACACAGTGACAGATGCTAGTGTATATCTAGAAGAATTTGCTCGTAGTATGATAGGTCAAGAGGAGTTACATAATATAGAAATTAAGAAAATGCTGCGAGATTTCGTATAAATTTAATGTGAAATTTTATGAATTTTAGTGCTGTTTTACCCACTTTTGTGGTAACACTCCGAGAAGGTTTTGAAGCGGCTTTAGTGGTGGGCATTGTTTTTGCTTGCCTCAAAAAAGCCCAACAAACTAAGCTGAATAAATGGGTAACTTTTGGGGTAATCGGGGGCATAATTGCCAGTGTTTTAATGGGATTGTTGTTAGGTGGCATTTTACAAAATCTATCGACTTCTGCCCCCATACTTGAGGAATTTTTAGAGGCAGCCTTTGGCATAGTAGCAATTATTATGTTGAGTTGGATGCTGATTTGGATGAGTTTACAAGCAAAAACCATCAGTAAGGAGATAGACGGGGCAATTACTACTGCACTCAAAGATAGCACTAATGCAGCTTGGGGGGTATTTACCCTCGTTTTTATTGCCGTGTTGCGGGAGGGCATGGAAACAGTCTTATTTATTGTGGCTAAGTTTCAAGGCGGAGTTATTTCCCCTAGCATCGGTGCTGTGGCAGGTTTAAGCTTGGCAGCGTTACTGGGATTATTATTGTTTAAATGGGGGATAAAAATTAATATCCGCCTGTTTTTTCAAGTAATGGGCTTATTTTTGCTTTTAATTGTTGGTGGTTTAGTAGTTGGCGTATTAAAACACATAGATGGTGCGATCGCAACTTTAACTCAACTGCAACCCGAATATGCTAGTTTATGTGTAACTCATGGGTTATCCTGTGTCTTAGGGATGCAAATTTGGGATACTTCAACAATTTTACCCGACAGTGAATTTCCCGGAATAATTTTAAAATCCCTGTTAGGTTATCGGGATCATTTATATTTATTACAGGGTGTAGCTTATCTATTATTTCTAACAGTAATTGGTCGATTATATTGGCAAAGTTTATCCAATAGTAGTTCGTAGTGAATAGCTAATCGCTAATCGCTAATCGCTAACTAATAACTAATGAAAAGAATCCCAACCTTAAAATTTGATAGGGGAAGTTTAATTTTACATCCTCCCCCTCAAGGTAAGGATTGGATTGAATATGCAACATGGGACGATCGCATTGAAAAATTCCGCATCCCTGCAATTTTTTATCGCCCCTTAGTGGAAAGCTTACACAACAATAACAACAAATTTATTGATGAAGCTAACGATTTTAGCCCATTAGAGTTACAGGCTAGTTTTGAGATGACACCCTATCCCCATCAAACAGAAGCCCTATTAGCATGGAAAAAAGCCGATAGAAAAGGGGTTGTTGTCTTACCCACCGCCGCAGGTAAAACCTATTTGGCACAATTGGCAATGGAATCTACGCCTCGCAGTACCTTAATTGTGGTGCCAACCCTCGATTTAATGCATCAATGGTATGCTCAGATAGAGGCGGTTTTTCCCGATGTTAAGGTAGGATTATTAGGGGGTGGAAGTAAAGATCGTACTCCGATTTTAATTGCAACCTATGATAGTGCAGCCATATATGCAGAAACCTTGGGGAATAAATATGCCTTGCAAATATTTGATGAATGCCATCATTTACCCACAGATTTTTATCGAGTAATTGCTGAATATGCGATCGCACCTTATAGATTGGGGTTAACAGCAACAGTAGATCGTAGCGATGGAAGGCATCAGGAATTATGTTATTTAATCGGAGAAATTATTTATCAACAAAGTTCACAGTCTTTGTCAGGAAAGGCTTTGGCACAACATCAAATAATAGAAATTAAAGTTAAACTTTCTGTAAAGGAACAAAAAAAATATAACGAAGCCATGAAAATTCGCAACGAATTTTTACGTCAAGCTAATATTTCCTTATCAAGTTTACAAGGATGGCAATTATTTGTTAGTGCTAGTGCTAAATCCGTAGCTGGAAGAAAAGCCATGTTAGCCCATCGAGAAGCTAAAGAAATATCTGCTGGCACTGATTCTAAAATAAGGGTATTAATAGATTTAATTTGCGAACATAAACAGGAAAAAATTTTAATATTTACTAATGATAATGCCACCGTTTATCGCATTTCCCAAGAATTTTTAATTCCAGCAATTACCCATCAAACACCTGTTAAGGAAAGACACGATATTTTAACAAGATTTAAGGAAAGTGAATATAAAATTTTAGTTACTTCCCATGTTTTAAACGAAGGGGTAGATGTCCCAGATGCGAGAATAGCAATTATTTTATCAGGTACAGGCTCAACCAGAGAATATATCCAAAGATTAGGACGAGTTTTACGTAAGGGAAATACAGAAAATAAATTAGCTATTTTATATGAAGTTATTGCCGAAGATACCACAGAAGAAAAAACCGCCGAGCGTCGTCGTAGCGGTTATCAGACAAAAACATCTGAAAAACCAAAACAATTAGAACTTTTACCGCCCTATTATCAAGATAAAGCTAATAGTCCAAAAGCGGCTGAAAAAAAATCAGATAATGATTATAAAATTTAATTAGTATATTATTAACCAACAATAGATAAACTTTCTACTATTAAAGATGGGGTATAACAAGAACTTTGCCAACAATTATCATTACCAATTGCTACTACATTTTTTAAAGCTTCATACACATTTCCGGCTACCATAGTATCTTTAACTCTACCTATTATTTCACCATTTTCTACTCGATAACCCAAATCAATATTAACAGAAAAATCCCCAGAAATATCTGCACCACCGCCTAAAATTTGGTCAACTATTAAGCCATTTTTCATTTCTTTGACTAAATCCAGCATCGAGCCAGCACCGGGTTTGACAATTAAATTAACTAAATCAGGAGTGGGATAAATTCCCAAACTGGAACGAAAACCATTACCTGTGGTTGCTAAACCTAAGGTTTTAGCAATAGTTAAATTAGTGTAAAATTGTTCTAATTTTCCTTCAGTAATTAAAGCTAATTTTTTAGTGAGTATTCCCTCATCATCAAAAGGACAAGTGTAGGGTTCAAAATTAGGTTCTTGGCTTAAAGAAATGCGATCGCACATAACTATTTTTCCTAAATTATCGCTCCAAGGAGAAGATTTTTCAACTACTCTTTTGCCATTTAAAGCATCTCCTACGGTACTCCATAACATAGTTGCAGCATTAGGAGTAAATAAAACAGGAACTTTTTTTTCAGGGGCTGTAGTGTTATTTTCTGCCCATTGTAATCGCTGCAAAATTGATTGAACTATTTTATTTGTATTAGGAATATGTCGCTCATATTCCCCATCATAAATTCCTAAAAAATCTTCTCCTCTAACTAATTCTGCACCCAAATAATAACTAATTCCACTATCAGTATATTGGCAATGTAATCCTTGGGAATTTATTAAAGTTGTGGTTTCTTGTTCCCATTCTAATTCGGCACTACAAATAATTTCTGGATATTTTTTCCGAATTGTTTCAATAGCTTCTTTACCAATATCGATTAATTTTTCCCTTGAGATATGTTCCCCATTATTAGGATAATTATATTGATTATTTTCTGCCAATTCTATATCTTCTGCTGGATTTATTTTAGTTAAAGATAGAGCTTTTTCGATTAATATTTGAGGTTCAATATCTCCATAACCAACGGCTAATCCGGGAGAGCCATTTTTCCACAATCTCAAAGCTGTACCTTCAGATTGGGATGTTTCGATTTGTTTTAGTCTATTGGCTTCAAAGGTAACAGGATAAGATAAGGATTCTGAATAGTAAACTTCAGCATGAGATGCTCCAGCTTTTAAGGCTAATTCTAATAATTCTTCTAATTTTTGAGTCATTATTTTGATTTTTTTGGCGGTAATAATTCTGAAATAGATAGACAAATATCAGGAAAAGATAATAAATTTATAGATTCATTTTCTGTTAAAATTTGTTTTATTTTATAATCGGATTGGTGTGGTTTTCTAAAAAGAAATAATTTTCTATCTCTAACATCTATTACCCAATAATCGTTTATACCTGATTGAGCATAAAGTTGTGCTTTTACCTGACAATCGTATTCTAAACTACTGTCAGCCACTTCAATGAGTAAATAAACTTCTTCTGCTTGAGGATGATGACTAACATAATCTAAAGGATCGAATTTGACTACAGATACATCTGGCTCTGGTTCTGAATAATCATTTAATTGTATAGGATCTTGAGTATAAATTGCAGCTTTATTTGCTAAAGAAATAGATAATGTTTTCGATATTCTTCTAGTTGCAGAAGTATGTAAAGTACCTTTTGGACTCATTGTAATTAATTGTCCTTGAATTAACTCAATTCTTTCTTCTGGATTTAAAACTCCTTTTTCCATCAAACTATGATATTCTCTTACATTCCAGAGACGAATTTTAGCTGGAGTAATTGTTAAATTCATTTTCTTGACACCAATTAAGCTAATTCATTAGCCACATTATAAATATAATAATATAAAATAAGGGCTTAAAATTAAGCCCTAAAAATTATTCTTTTAATAACCAAAAACCAGCAAAAGATTCAGATTCGGGATTAGCTTGAATTGCTAAAAAATGTACGCCATTGGCTTTATTTTTTGCTACTTCAAAATTTTGTGCTTCTACTAAAGTTTGTTGATTGGTAAGATTAGCTAAAAACCAGCTATCACTGACACCGGTTTCTAAAATCATTCTAGTAAGGGGATTTTCCTCTAAATGCAAATAGCCCATTTCTAAGCCCGACATCCAACCAGCTAAGGGTAAAGCTCTTATCGAATATATAATTAAGCCCGGAATTATTGTTTCTGAATCTATACCCATCATGGATAAGGAAAAAGTCTCTCCAAAACCAATATCCCATTCTTTTAAATCTTGAAAAGCTGATGCTTCTAGACTCACAAATGCCCATTTATCGCCTTTATCCCCTTTCACTGCGTCTGGTAAAGGTACAGCATTTAAAGGCGGATACTGCACAGAAGCAGAATTAGCAATTTTTTCATCATATCCGGGTTGATGGGGATAAAATGTTTCCATTCGCTCCTCTAACCATTGATTTAAAGCATAGGTGCGACGGGAAGCAAAGGCAGGAATACCGGCATCTTCACAGGCTTTGATAATCATATTATTCATTTGACGACGAAAAAAACGAATTTTTTTCGGCGTTGTTGAGGCTTCACTGATAGCTTTTTCGATGGTTTCTCGTAGAAAAATAGAGTTAACTGTGGTATTAGGACAAAATTGAGAATATCTAAATAATTTGTCGGGAGATTGATTAATATCTAAAGGAGTTTCACAAATTAAAACTTCCCACAATTTTTTATTGTTATCATCCAAAATTGGACAAGAGTAAAAGTCTAATTCCCAAATCGTTGGCATACTACACTAAATTTATTTTTTTGGTAAAATGATAATTATTTATTGGGAGAATAAGTAAAAATTAATCCCCCATCAGCATGATACACCTCTAAGGGGATTTTATATTTATTGCTGATTGCTTCTAGTGCTTTTTGAACACTGGCAATATGTACCATTAAATCACCTTGCACTTGATTTAACATGGCTATTTGGATCACTTTTTGTATATATTGATAATTAAGAGAAACTTTCATTATATGCTCTGCTTTTAAGGTATAAGTGCATATTTTTTCTTCTGTGTAACAAACAGCATCTAAATCCTTTTTAGCTTTTTGTCTTATTTGAGCTAATTGTAATTGTTGTTTTGACTTTTCTAAGGAAGATTTATAATTAATCATCAAATTTTGGCTCTTATTAAAGATAGATGTATTATCAGAAATTTTGCTTAAAGTATTTAAAGCATTATTCCAATTTTCTAAGGCTAAAGAATATTGTTCTTCTTGTTCGGATTGTTTAGCTTTTTGAGCTATTTTAATAGCTTGTTGATAAGTTTGATTAGCTATTTCTTCTTGTTTTAATTTATCTGCTGCTGTTTTAATAATAGGTTGGTATTCTTTGAGTAAATCTTGACTTGCTTGATAAGCAAAATTATCTGAACTAATCTGTTGCAATCTTTGTTGCACTAATTGCCAAGTAGAGTTAACTAATTGCCATTCTTCTAATGAGTAAGCTTGTTCTTGTCTAAGAGCGGCAATTTGAGCTATTTCTGATGCGGTTAAAACACTATTTTCTGCACTTATTTCTTGTCGAACAATTTTGTTAATATCTATCATTTTTATTTGATAAATATCAATAGTATTTTGAGCTATTTTGCTAAATTGCTTATTTTTAGATAGAATCGTAAGATTTTTGATCGCTTGTTGTAATTGTTGCTGAAGATTTTGCCATTCTTGAAGGCTATTTACAGGTTTTTGAGATAAAATTAATAATTGATTTCCTGTTTTAATTAAACTTAGTAACTGTTCTAAATTTTCTAAAGAATTACTATAATTATTTGTTAATTCTCTAGCTTCGTTATAATAGGACGAAAACCAAGGAATAGATTGTAAAAAACCTAAAGATGATTTTAATTTTATCTGTGCTTCTACTAAATCTTCTTGAATAATTAATTTTTCTGATTGTAAAGCTAATTCTTGGGCTTGAATAATAGGTTTACATTCTCCAATTACACAAGGGCGAGTTATCATATAAATAATTATAAATATAAAAACACTACCACTACCAAGAAGCCATATATAAAGATTATTAGGAAATATTTTATTTTTTTTATTATTTTCAGGTTTTGTTTTAAGAGCAGGTTTAATTATAAAATCATGGTTAGCATAAGCTTCTTCTCCATAAATTGCTAGAGAGAGATTAAACTGATAATCTTGAGTAAAATACTGTTGTTTTAATATTTTTTTTAAGACCGAAAAAATCCAGCTAGGAGAAGCACTAACTGGAGGAGAATGTTGCAGAAGAATAGTGATTTCATCATCTTCCATTAGACAATTAACAATAACTGAAAAAATATCTAAAGGCTCTTTAGCTAATTTTTTTGATAAAAATACTTCAAGGCTTTTTAAATCTAAAGGTTTTGGAGTAGTTTTCATGGCTAAAAATAGAGAAAATACTAAATAATATTACTTATTAACTCTTCATTATATTATCTATAGGATAATACCATAGTAAATTATCTCACTAGAATAATCATAAATTATTCATGAACTTAAATATTGCTATTCTTTTCTCTGTATTGTTCGTGTTTGGAGTGGTTCAAAAAAATGTTATCTTTCTTTGTCAATCAACTATAATTGCTCTGTAATTCATTATGAATATATAATCTAAACAATTATTTGACTGATTTGTAATAATTATTAACATTTGCTGTATTTAATGGTACTAGCTTTTTAGCCTTTTCAAGAAAAGAACCATATAACAATGTAATTAATTTTGTGTATCTACTTATAAGGGTTAGTATTAGGTATCACTTCCTTTAACCAACCTATTTTTATAAAAATTGCATAATCAAAATATTTCGATAGGATATTTAATTAAATACATACCTTATCGAGAGATAAATTAACAAAATGCCAATTACTAAACGCAAAGATACCATAGAAAAATTTTCTACTTTTTTAGTGCTAATCAATCAAGAGTCTTATCTTGGTAAATGGCACATTGATGTAAAATTACGAAAAAATATGGAGCGTATTTTAGATGATAATCAAATAGAGGAAGAATTTTTAGCTCGTAGTTTTCTTAACACCACAAAAATCAATCAAGATAAACTTTGTAGTTTGCACTTAAGTGCTTATTTACAGGAAATTGGTTTCTATGCTGCCAAAAAAGTTTTTCAACGAGTAGGCAATATTACTTTAGGTTTAACTTGGCAAGATTATTATGGATTTGCTGCGGAAAAAATAGCGCAACCAGAGTTATTATTATCCAAATATAATCCTAACCGAGAAGTGAAAATAGTTACCTATGCCCAAAATAAATTAGAAGGTAAAATTGCTGATTCTGCTTATTCAAGTTTAGGTTGGCGACTTTGCTCTGACTGGGGTTTATTAAGAAAAATGAGTAAAAAAGCTGGCCGAAAAGCTTTAGAAGAAATTGGCGGTTTAATGGGAAAAAGTTTAGAGCAACACTTAATAATATGGCAATGTTTTCAAGTTATTTATGCTCCAAATAATAATAAAAATAGTCGAAAATTATCGCCACCAACCGAAACACAATATAAAAAAATTAGCGAGCAATATAATTTAATGATGGTGGAAAAAATTAATACTGAAGTTGCCAAAATAATGTTAGCTACTTGTATTGATGTAGCACGGAAATATTATAATCCTCAAACTATTGGTTATCCAGAAAATTTTGATTTAGCCGATACCCATAATAATTTAATTGAATCCTTACAAGAAGAAAATAAACATCAGCAACTACAAAATATTAATAATATTTTAAATGAAGCAATTAATATTTTATCTCAAGAAGAACAAATATTATTACAATTATGGAAAGGTTTAAAAATTACTCAAAAGGATATTGTTACTTTTTTAAAAGATAATTTTTTGGGTTTTGTAACTCAACAATATGAAATTTCTCGTAAAGGCGATCGCGCTAAGAAAAAAATTCTAGAATATTTAATTAAAACATTATTAAATGATGGTTCTAAATTAACCAAAGAAAAATTAGACAATTTAAAAAATCCTTTTAATAGCTGTTTGGAATCTTACTTTATTAAAAATATAAATAAGATTTTAGAACAATTATATCAACAATATCAAGAAATAAATCAAGAGAACTTGATTTTATTTTTAGAAGAAAATTTAAAAGCAGAATTATCTCAACAATGGAAACTTAAACATTGTGATTATGATTTTTTAGATAAAAGAATTAATGATTTTATAAAAAATTGGTTACAAGAAAGCTAAGTAAATAATTAACAAATAAAACTGAGGATTAACATAATGATTACTTTAGATAATTTAATAGATTTTCACGAAGAACAAATAGGACTAACTATTACTGATGCTATTCAAGAAGAATCATGGCAACTTGCTCAGGAAAATTCAAGTAATGCTACGAAATGGCAGACATATTTAAACTTGTTAACTCTTAAAACTTGTTTACCTTGGTTAAAGGACATTTTAGCAGAAGATAAAATAAAATATACAAATGATTTATTAGATATTTGGGAATTTATTAATGGTTTTGCTGTAGAAGTTAATCACACCAAATTAATTTTTATTCCTAGTGAAAATGAAGATTTAGGCGAAATCAATGTTCCTCAAGAATGGATAGATATTCCTGCTTATGCGGGAGATTATTATATAGCGGTACAAATAAATCCCGATGAAAAATGGTTAAGAATTTGGGGATATTGTAGTTACGAGCAGTTAAAAAATCGGGGAGAATATGATGCTTTCATGCGTAGTTATAGTTTGGATGAAGCAGAATTAGATGAGGATTTAATATTCATACTAGCCAGCACAGAATATCTTGAAACAGAAAAACAATTTATTCCAGAATTAAGTAGATTATCTAATAAAAAAGTAACAGAGTTATTAGAACAATTAAAACAAGTTAAAGATTATTCTCCCCGCTTAATTCTTTCTTTCGATCAATGGGGAGCAATTTTTACTAATCAAAACTGGAGAAAAGAATTATCTGAAGCAAGACAACCAATTAATTTAAGTGCTTGGATGCAAAATAATTTCCAACAAACAATTAGGGCAGGATGGCAAAGTTTGGAAAATTTACCCTTAACTTTAGGAATGAATTTAGAGAAAAATTATGCTTTAGCTATGCGCTCAGTTGATGTTAATATTGACGAAATTTATAATAATCAAAATAAGCATCAACAAAGATTAGCTATTGAGGTAGTAGCTAAACTAAGTCAAGATAATCAAGATTATCAAAATGCGATCGCAGCTTTAATTTATGTCTTAAATAATTGTCAAGATGAAGAAATCCGTTGGAGTGCCGAATCTAGTTTAAGAAAATTAGATCCTCAACATCAGGCTTTAGGAATATGGCAAAGTAAAATTATTAACCTAGAAAGCGATTCTGTTGAAAATAATATAGCTTTAGTAATTGGAACTTTGCCAAAATTGCCCAATCAAATAAGCATTTTTATGCAAATTTATCCATTAGAAAAACAGAGATTGTCAGAAAACATAATTGTTAAAATTATCGATAAAAATGAAGAAGAATTTCATAGAATTGTTAGTCGTGATATTGATAATTTATTACAGTATAAATTCTGGGGAGAAAAAACAGAAGAATTTAGTATTACTATCAGTTTTAAAAATACAAAATTAACCGAAAATTTTATATTTTAAATATGATGGACATTGTCCACCTTTAGGGGTTTGAGTAGCATTTGATACTGCTGACGAACTTAACATAAGCCAGATTTTTTCTGATGGGCGAGATCGCTTCCACTGCACCTCGTTCACCGAAGGTGCGCCGAAGGCGAGCTGATAAAGGGTGCATCTCAAATTTGCGAAAACACCACTAAGAAAAAACACCATTAAGGTAAGCACAACGCACAGACAGAACACTATTAACGTTATCACTTTTCCATTAGACATCTCCAAAATAGAAAATAAGGTAAAATCAGAGGGACTAATTATATAAATAGTATCCCAGTAATGAATCAGACTTTAGAATATATTTATAATCATCCCCAAGAAACAAAAAGAATTATCGGTATTACTTACGAACACCTAATAAAACTAATAGAAAATGCTCAAAGAATAGAAAAAGAAAAAAAACGGGTGAGAGATTTGACAGAAAAAAGATTAATTAAAATAGGAGGAGGAAGAAAAAGAAGTTTAAGTCAAGAAGAAGAAATAATTTTAACTTTATATTATTTACATCATACACCCACTTTTCAAATATTAGGAATAAATTTTAGAGTGAGTGAATCAACAGCTAATAATATATTTCATTCTTGGATAGATATTTTAAAAGAGTTATGTCCAGCAAGTTTATTAGAACAAGTAAAAAAAAACGAAAGCGAATTAGAATGGATTAAAGAAATTTTAACAGAATTAGAATTAATTGTAGATAGCACAGAGCAAAGCAGACAAAGGCCAGGGGAATATGAAAAACAAGAAAAATACTATTCAGGAAAAAATAAAAATCATACATTTAAAAATCAAATAATAACAACACCAAAAGGAACGGATATAGTAGATATAATAGCAGGAGAAAGAGGAGCAGAAAGTGATATAAAATTATTGAAAAAACAGCAAAATAAATTTGATAATAGACAGAATTTTCAAGGAGATAAAGGATATCAAGGAGCAGCCAGAACAACAACACCAAAGAAAAAACCAAGAAACAAGAAAATGCCACCAAAAATTCAAGAAGAAAATCAACAAAAAGCTAAAAAAAGAATATTCGTAGAACAGGTAATTAGATTAATCAAAATATTTGGTGTAGCTAGAGAAAGATTTAGATTAAAGGAGCAAAATTATGAAAAAGTAATCTTAACAATATGTGGTTTAGTAAGATTAAGAATAGGGGCATTAATATTAGTCTAAAAATAGATAATTAATCAAAAAAAAGATAAAAGATAAGATATAATAAAGGCTGAATTAGTAACAGAAAATATCTCAAGGCCTTATTATGGCGTAAAATTACGCAAGTATGTTTGACATTGCAAGTAAGCTAAAGCCAAATGATACAGAAACTTTATCAATTTTTGGAGATGTCTATTGTGCGCCTGATATTTTCACTCTCCTACCGATTTGTTTAATCCCTGATTCAATGTAAGCGTTCAGGGGGGGACAAAATATGGTAGTTTAGGGAAATGCAACAAAAGCA
>CAYPSO010000080.1:0-21355 GCA_964413275.1 uncultured bacterium
CCTCAAAACCCCCCTCTAAAGGAGCATAAACAGCTAAAGCACCTGCTAGTTCGAGTGCACGAATAAATGATTTGCCAGTAGTAAGTAATGCCATTGTTTTTTTTAATTTCTGTAAAAATACTTGTAATGATTATAGTAACGGGGAATTGGAAATAGTTAAGAGCAAAATCTGACAAAAAATAAAATTTATTTTTTAAACTACTTGCTTAAAATTATCCTTCTAAGATATGATGATAAATTGTGACCAAACGGTAGCTGTCATCTTCATAGATTCAGTTAAAGTTGACTGAGCCTAATTTGCCTCTTAGCGGGGTATAAATTAATTCAGACAGCAGCTAGTAAGGCTAATTTTAAATCAAGATTAGCGTATAACCCGCATGGTGACAAATCATGTAAGAGTAATAACTTTTACCTCTGATAGACTGGTTTCCGACAAGATACTGAAGGCAAAAATCCTTTAAGTCTTGAGGGCAAAAAACCAAAAAAACAACCAGTTATTTAGAAAATTTAATTATTTTCTAGTATCGGTTAGAATCACTGGATTAAATCTTCATTATAAGAATAATCCCTGATCCTCAAGAACAAACTCAAGCACGATTCGATTGCAATCGTTTTAGGTTTGTTCTGTTTTCAAATGTCGTCTAGCAAATAGAGAGGCTAACTCCTGTGTCAGTCGGTATTCTCGGCACTAAACTGGGTATGACTCAGATTTTTGACGCAGAAACAGGTAATTCTATCCCTGTAACCGTCATTCAAGCTGGGCCATGTATCGTAACACAAATCAAAACCCAAAAAACTGAAGGCTACAATTCAGTACAGGTTGGGTATAAAGAAGTTACAGAAAAGAAACTCAATAGACCAAAATTAGGTCATCTGAAAAAATCAGGTGCGCCCCCCTTGCGTCATCTCAAGGAATATCGCCTTGAAGATTCCTCTAGTTTTGAATTAGGTCAAACCATTGCAGCAGATATATTTGATTCTGGTGAATTGGTTGATGTAACTGGAATCACTATGGGTAGAGGCTTTGCTGGCTACCAAAAACGCCATAACTTTAAGCGAGGCTTAATGTCTCACGGTTCAAAGAGCCATCGTATTCCGGGTTCAACTGGTGCAGGAACAACTCCTGGTCGTGTTTACCCCGGTAAGAAAATGGCCGGACGTTATGGCGGAACTCAAGTAACCATTAAAAAGTTAACTGTAGTAAGGGTTGACACCGAAAAAAATATTATTTTGGTGAAAGGGGCAGTACCGGGTAAACCAGGTAATGTACTCAGTATTACCAGCGCGAAAAAAGTTGGTAACTAAACAATCCTTAAATCTAGGCATTTTGCCAAATGTGGAAAAAGTATCAATAGATAACGGATAACTAATTAATCATGGTTAACTGTGCAGTAAAAAATTGGCAAGGGGAACAGACGGTCGAAGTAACCCTTGAATTAAAGGTAGCAAAAGAAGAAACTGCCACCCATATTGTACATCGAGCTTTAGTCAGACAGATGAACAATGCCCGTCAGGGAAATGCTTCAACTAAAACTAGAGCAGAAGTTCGAGGTGGTGGCCGTAAACCTTGGCGACAAAAAGGAACAGGTAGAGCAAGAGCAGGTTCAATTCGTTCTCCTTTATGGCGTGGCGGTGGTGTAATTTTCGGGCCAAAACCGAGAGACTTTAGCACCAAAATGAACCGTAAAGAAAGAAGACTAGCTTTGAGAACCGCTTTAATGAGTCGTTCAGAGGATTTAGTTGTAGTAGAAAGCTTTACCGAACAATTATCTAGCCCCAAAACTAAGGAGATGATTAGTGCCTTAGAACGTTGGCAAGTAAACGATGGCAAAGTATTGATCGTACTTACAGAAATTACAGATAATGTAGCTCTGTCAGTAAGAAATATTCCTACGGTCAAACTAATTAAAGCTGATGGTTTGAATGTTTATGATTTGCTTAATGCAGATAAAATCGTTGCCAGTCAAGAAGCTATAGCAAAAATTCAGGAGGTTTACGGTGAGTAAAATTGATCCTCGTAATTTAGCTGATTTAATTAGACAACCGATTATTACCGAAAAAGCAACCATGCTTCTAGAAAATAATCAGTATGTTTTTGACGTAACTCCCAAAGCAACCAAACCAGAAATCAAAGCAGCCATCGAAAGTTTATTTGATGTCAAGGTAACTAGCGTTAATACTATTCGTCCACCGAAGAAAAAACGCCGTGTTGGTCGTTTTGTCGGTTATAAGCCTTTATATAAAAGAGCCATTATAACTCTGCAAGATGGGGACTCAATTACCTTGTTCCCAGAAGTATAGTAATCAGGAAATGAACTTGAATTATGGGTATTCGTTCCTATCGTCCATGTACTCCTGGAACTCGGCAAGCGTCAGTTTCAGATTTTTCGGAAATTACCAAAACTAAACCGGAAAAATCCCTCACTAAATTTAAACATAGTCCTAAAGGTCGTAATAATCGTGGTGTTGTTACCAGTCGTCATCGAGGCGGCGGCCATAAAAAACTATACCGTGAAGTGGATTTTCACCGTGAAAAACATAATGTACCGGCTAAAGTAGCGGCCATCGAATACGATCCCAATCGTAACGCTAGAATCGCTCTCTTGTTCTACAAAGACGGAGAAAAACGTTATATTTTAGCTCCCGACGGATTAGACGTAGGCACAATAGTAATTGCTGGTCCAGATGCACCCTACGAAGTAGGGAACGCCTTACCATTGTCTAACATCCCTTTAGGTACAGAAGTTCATAACATTGAACTCGTAGCTGGAAAAGGTGGTCAAATGGTGCGTTCGGCTGGTGGCTCTGCCCAAGTGGTAGCTAAAGAAGGCAATTATGTAACTATTAAGCTTCCTTCCAAGGAAGTGCGTATGGTTCGTAAAGAATGTTATGCCACCATCGGTCAAGTGGGTAACTCCGAAGCTAGAAATATTAAATTAGGAAAAGCCGGCCGTAAAAGACACTTGGGCATTAGACCCCATGTTAGAGGTAGTGCCATGAACCCGGTAGATCACCCCCATGGTGGTGGTGAAGGGCGAGCTCCTATCGGTCGTCCAGGGCCAGTTAGCCCTTGGGGTAAACCAGCTTTAGGCGGTAAAACTCGCAAACGCAAAAAGCAAAGTAGTGCTTTAATAGTTCGCCGTCGCCCCACTGGTAAAGGTAAAGGTTAGTTAACTTTTGTTTTAAGTAAAAATTATGGGTCGTTCATTAAAAAAAGGTCCCTTTATAGCTGATAGCTTACTATCAAAAATTGAAAAGCTCAACGAACAAGGACAAAAACAGGTAATTAAAACCTGGTCTAGAGCTTCAACGATTCTCCCTGATATGGTCGGTCATACCATCGCCGTTCATAATGGCAAAGCCCACGTTCCTGTATTTATCTCAGAACAAATGGTAGGCCATAAATTGGGAGAATTTGCCCCCACTAGAACTTTTAGGGGTCATGCCAAAAGTGATAAAAAAGCGGGTCGAAGATAGATAAAATATTCTTGAAAACTATGGCTATAGACACTACCAAAGAAGTAAAAGCGATCGCCCGCTACATCCGAATGTCTCCCTATAAAGTCAGACGGGTGTTAGATCAAATTCGCGGTCGTAATTATAGAGAAGCACTAATTATTCTGGAATTTATGCCCTATCGGGCTTGCGATCCAGTGCTGAAAGTATTGCGTTCTGCCGTTGCTAACGCTGAACATAACTCAGGCTTAGAACCAAGTAGTTTAGTCGTAAGTCAAGCTTATGCCGATGGTGGTCCAACTCTTAAGCGTTTTCGACCCAGAGCTCAAGGTCGTGCTTATAGAATTCATAAGCCTACCTGTCACATAACCGTAGTCGTTGCTCCTGTAGCAACGGAATAGATACTAATTTAGTACGCTAACGAGGAAACAAGAGTGGGACAAAAAATTCATCCAATAGGTTTTCGTCTTGGTATCACCAAAGAGCATAAAGCCCGTTGGTATGCTGATGGCACCAAATATCCTGAATTATTACAAGAAGATCATAAAATCCGACAATACCTTGATGAGAAGTTAAATAATGCTGGTATTGCTGATGTACGTATCGAACGTAAAGCAGACCAAATTGATTTAACAATTCATACAGCTAGGCCCGGAGTCGTAGTTGGTAGAGGCGGTCAAGGCATCGAAAGCTTACGCACAGGCTTACAGTCTGCCTTAAAGAGCAATCGCCAAATTCGTATTAACGTGATTGAAGTATCACAAGCCGATGCGGATGCAGTGCTAATTGCTGAATTTATCGCTCAACAACTAGAAAGAAGGGTATCTTTTCGTCGGGTAGTAAGACAAGCTATTCAAAGAGCCCAAAAAGCTCAAGTAAAGGGAATTAAAATACAGGTTAGCGGTCGTCTCAACGGAGCAGAAATTGCCCGTACAGAATGGACTCGTGAAGGCCGAGTTCCCCTACATACCCTACGCGCCGACATTGATTATGCCTACCGTACAGCTAAAACCATTTACGGGATTTTAGGTATTAAAGTCTGGGTTTTCAAAGGCGAAATTATTCCAGGGCAAGAAGAATTAGCCTTGGCAGCAGCGAGTCAACCTCCTCGCCGTCAAAGAAAAAGACAGCAGTTTGAGGATCGTTCTGAATAACAGCTAAATAATAATCAACACTTAACCAAATAACCAATTATGTTAAGTCCCAGAAGAACAAAATTCCGCAAACAACATCGAGGAAGAATGACAGGTTTAGCCCATCGAGGCAACACCATTAACTTTGGTGAATATGCCCTGCAAGCTATCGAACCTTGTTGGATTACTTCCCGTCAAATCGAGGCCGCCCGTCGTGCCATGACTCGTTATGTTCGTCGTGGTGGTAAAATTTGGATTCGCATTTTCCCCGATAAACCAGTAACCATGCGTCCAGCAGAAACCCGTATGGGTTCGGGTAAAGGTTCTCCAGAATACTGGGTTGCCGTGGTAAAACCAGGTAGGATTATGTTTGAAATCGCTGGTATTTCTGAAGAGATAGCAAGGGAAGCAATGCGTCTCGCTTCTCAGAAGTTACCCATTAAAACTAAATTCATACGCCGTAATGAGGATTACGTCTAATGGCATTCCCAAAAATAGCAGATGCTCGTAAATTGAGCGAATCAGAATTGGTAGATGAAATTGTTGCAGTTAAACGCCAATTATTCGATATAAGAATGAGAAGGGCAACTAGTCAGCCTTTTAAGCCCCATGAGTTTAAACATCAACGCCATCGTTTAGCACAACTGTTGACAGTGGAAAGAGAAAGACAATTGGGAATTAACCAAAAATCTTCAACCGAGGAGGGATAAACTCTTATGGCAGTAAAAGAAAGGACAGGAGTTGTCGTTAGTGACAAAATGGAAAAAACCGCAGTGGTAGCCATTGAAAACCGCTCCCCCCATCCTAAATACGGCAAAATTGTTGTCAATACTAAAAGGTATAAAGTCCACGATGAGACCAATAGCTGTAAAATAGGCGATCGCGTCAAAATTAGAGAAACCAGACCTCTAAGTAAAACAAAACGCTGGGAAATAGCAGAAATACTCAATTAAGAGTCATAATCCACCATTTATAGCTCATCGAGTTGAAAAAATGATTCAACAGCAAACTTATCTCAATGTCGCTGATAACAGTGGCGCTCGCAAATTAATGTGTCTGCGAGTTCTCGGAACTGGCAATTGTCGTTATGGCACCATCGGTGACAAAATTATTGCCGTAGTTAAAGAAGCAATTCCCAATATGGCGGTCAAAAAATCTGATGTAGTCACCGCAGTAATTGTGCGTACTCGTCAGACGGTGAGTCGTGATAGTGGTATGAGTATTCGCTTTGATGATAACGCTGCCGTTATTATTAATGCGGATGGTAATCCTAAAGGCACTCGTGTTTTTGGGCCAGTCGCACGGGAATTGCGGGATAAAAATTACACTAAAATTGTCTCTCTTGCACCGGAGGTAATCTAATGGTAAAACGCAAAAAAAAGACGGCACCAAGCCGTTATAAAATGCACATCAAAAAAGGTGACACGGTTCAGGTGATTTCTGGCATAGACAAAGGTAAAGTTGGGGAAATTCTCCAAACTTTAGCTAAGGAAAGCCAAGTAATTGTTCAAGGAGTTAACGTCAGAACTAAGCACGTTAAACCCAAACAAGAAGGAGAATCTGGACAAATTACCACCTTTGAAGCTCCGATCCATAGCTCTAATGTGATGCTGTACTCGGAAAAAGAAAAAGTAGCTAGTCGAGTTTGCTATACCTTCACTGAAGATGGTCGTAAGGTACGTAAACTCAAAAAAACTGGTGAAATTATTGATAAGTAAAGTCGATTTTCGCTCTACCTAAGCAATAATCTAATTTATCCATTATCTTCTCTGACCAAGCCCAGAGAAAAGGTTAGACAATCAATGCAGCAAGGACTTAAACAACGCTATCAGGAAACAATCGCTCCTAAACTAAAAGAACAGTTTGGTTATACAAATATTCATCAAATACCCAAAGTTCAGAAAATTATTCTTAATCGTGGTTTAGGAGAAGCTTCTCAAAATGCCAAAGCTTTAGAATCTTCTATTAGTGAATTATCTACTATTACTGGACAAAAACCAGTGGTAACTAGAGCCAAAAAAGCGATCGCCGGTTTTAAAATTCGTGAAGGAATGCCGGTAGGTGTCATGGTTACTCTGAGAGGAGAAAAAATGTATGCCTTTTTAGATCGTTTGATTAACTTAGCCCTACCAAGAATTAGAGACTTTCGTGGCATTAGTCCTAAAAGTTTCGATGGCCGTGGTAACTATAGTCTTGGTGTTAGAGAACAACTGATCTTTCCTGAAATCGAATACGATTCCATCGATCAGATTCGAGGCATGGATATTTCCATTGTCACTACAGCTAATACAGACGAAGAAGGCCGCGCCCTATTGAAAGAAATGGGGATGCCCTTCAGAAATAATTAAATCCTGACAATTATGAGGAAAAATTAGGGAATAATGGCGGCAACCGACACTATCTCAGATATGCTCACTCGTATCCGCAATGCCTGTTTAGTGGGTCATAGCACCACCAAAGTGCCAACCACTAAAATGACCAAAAGCATTGCCCAAGTCCTTAAGAGCGAAGGTTTTATCGACGATTACGAAGAAACTGGAGAGGGCATCAATAAATTTATCGTAATTTCCCTGAAATACAAAGGGAAGAATCGTCAACCGATTATTAGACGATTAAAGCGTGTTAGTAAACCCGGATTAAGAGTTTACTCCAACTGTAAAGAAATTCCCAGAGTTCTTGGTGGAATTGGTATTGCTATCATTTCTACTTCTAAAGGGATCATGACAGACAGAGAAGCCAGACGACAAAACGTCGGTGGTGAAATTCTCTGCTACATTTGGTAATAAGGAGTAAAAATTATGTCTCGCATCGGCAAGCGACCTATTGCCATTCCCAATAAAGTGACCGTACAAATTAATGGGCAAAATGTTGCCGTTAAAGGTCCTAAAGGTTCACTAGAGAGAGATTTACCTTCTCTAGTGGAAATTAAACAGGATGGCGATAATTTAACAGTAGTAACAACGGATTCTTCTCGTACAGCTAGGGAAAGACACGGCTTATCTCGTACCCTTGTGGCCAACATGATCGAAGGAGTATCCCAAGGATTTGAGAAAAAATTAGAACTTAAAGGCGTTGGTTATCGTGCCCAAGCCCAAGGTACAACTTTAACTCTTAACGTGGGTTACAGTAAACCTGTAGAAATCACCATGCCTAATGAAGTTCAAGTAGCAGTAGAAAAAAATACCCTAGTAACCATTAGCGGTATTAACAAGGAAGTGGTGGGAAATACGGCTGCCAAAATTAGAGCAGTGCGTCCACCAGAACCTTATAAAGGTAAAGGTATTCACTATTTAGGTGAAGTGATTAGACGTAAAGCTGGTAAAACAGGTAAGAAGTAAAAATGAAAATTTCTCGCAAACAATTAGTTCAACGTCGTCATCGTCGCTTGCGTCGCACCTTAAATGGAGCTCCAGAGCGGCCTCGCTTATCCGTATTTCGCTCCAATCAACATATATACGCACAAATTATTGACGATGTTGCTCAACATACATTAGTTGCTGCATCTAGCTTAGATCCAGAATTGAAAGATAAACTTCCAGTAGGGTCTAATTGTCAAGCTTCAGCAAAAGTAGGAGCCTTAATAGCCCAACGAGCTAAAGAAAAAGGTATTGCCCAAGTAGTTTTCGATCGCGGTGGAAATCTTTATCATGGTCGTGTTAAAGCTTTGGCGGAAGCTGCCAGAGAAGCAGGGCTAGAATTTTAATTATTCACTATAGAAAAGGTAAAAATTATGCCCAAAACCAAGGGTCGTAAAAATAAGCGTACCAAGGAAAAAGATACTAATTGGCAAGAAAGAGTTATTCAAATTCGCCGTGTTAGTAAAGTAGTAAAAGGTGGTAAAAAACTTAGCTTTCGAGCCATCGTAGTAGTAGGTAACGAAAAAGGCCAAGTTGGCGTTGGCGTTGGTAAAGCCAGCGACGTAATTGGTGCTGTGCGTAAAGGGGTAGTTGATGGCAAAAAGCAATTAATTGATGTTGCCCTAACTAAAGCCAACTCCATTAACCATGTTACCCAAGGAGTTGCTGGAGGCGCACAGGTTATTATGCGTCCTGCTGCCCCCGGTACTGGGGTAATTGCAGGTGGCGCAGTTAGAACAGTATTAGAATTAGCTGGCGTTAAAAATGTTTTAGCTAAACAATTAGGTTCTAATAATCCTCTTAATAACGCTAGAGCAGCAGTTGATGCCCTCGCAACTTTGAGAACCTTCCTTGAAACTGCCCAAGAAAGAGATATTCCCCTTGAGCAAATCTACTCCTAATTTATATTGTTTTTTATCTCAGGAGACCTAATCATGAAATTACATAATCTTGCTCCTCAAGCCGGCTCAAAAAAACGCCGTCGTCGAGTCGGCCGAGGTATTTCTGCTGGACAAGGTGCAAGCTGTGGTTTCGGAATGAGAGGCCAAAAGTCTCGTTCTGGTACTGGTACAAAGGCCGGTTTTGAAGGTGGACAAATGCCCCTTTACCGTCGTGTACCTAAGTTAAAACATTTCACAGTTATTAACAAAAAAGAATACACAATTATTAATGTTAAAAATTTAGCCTCTTTAGATGCTAATACAGAAGTGACTATAGAGTCTCTAATGAAAAAAGGAATAGTTACGACCAATGATGGCCCTTTGAAAATTCTTGGGGATGGAGAATTAAATGTTCCTTTGACAGTAAAAGCTGCTGCATTCACTGCCGGCGCTCGTCAAAAAATAGAAGCCGCAGGTGGTAGTTGTGAAATTTTAAATTCTAAGGCTTAGTGACTTGTGACTGGAAAGTATTTAATAATACTACATATATTGATTTATCAAAATTGTTTCCATTCACTTAAACAAGGTAATTTTTAATGGTCGTAAGTCGAGATAAAACACCAACAGCCCAAGAGACATTTATGCAAATGGCTCAAGCAGCCGGTCTTAGAGGTCGATTGCTTATTACCATTGGTTTGTTGGTTTTGATTCGTTTTGGAATTTTTGTTCCAGTGCCTGGTGTCGATCGCGTTAAATTTGCTGAAGGTATTCAAAATATACCCGCCCTTGGGTTTTTAGATATTTTTACCGGTGGTGGTCTTTCAGCTTTAGGGATTTTTGCTTTAGGGATTCTTCCTTTTATTAATGCTTCCATTATTATGCAGTTACTTACTGCTGCTATTCCAGCTTTGGAAGATTTACAAAAAAATGAAGGTGAAGCAGGGCGAAGAAAAATATCCCAAATTACTCGTTATGTTGCCTTAGGTTGGGCAATAATTCAGAGTGTGGGTATTACTGTCGGTTTATTACGTCCCTATGCCATCGATCCCGGAATTAGCTTTGTAGCTGAAACAGCTTTAGCTTTGACTGCTGGTTCGATGTTTGTTATGTGGATATCCGAAGTTATCACAGAAAGAGGCATAGGTAATGGGGCTTCTTTATTGATTTTTGTCAATATTGTGGCTACTTTACCCAGAACTTTGGGAAATACCATTGAATTTGCTCAACAAGGAGGAAGAGAAGCTATCGCCCAAGTAGTGGTGCTTTTATTAGTTTTCTTGGTAATGATTGTTGGCATTGTTTTTGTCCAAGAAGGCAGTCGCCGAATTCCCATTATTTCGGCTCGTCGCCAAGTAGGACGCAAGCTATATCGAGAACGTACCAGTTAT
The DNA here is from genome assembly GCA_964413275.1 of uncultured bacterium. Taxonomy (GTDB): domain Bacteria; phylum Cyanobacteriota; class Cyanobacteriia; order Cyanobacteriales; family JAABRE01; genus JAABRE01. Next base: position 10,215 of record CAYPSO010000080.1, read on the forward strand.
TTACCTCTTAGATTAAACCAAGGTGGGGTAATGCCCATTATTTTTGCTTCTGCGGTTTTGATTTTACCTTCTTCTTTAGCAAGTTTCTTCGCTGGTGAAGGTGCAGTTAGTCAAGCTTTAGTAAGTGTTGCTAATGCATTGAGACCCGGAAGTTGGGTTTATGTTGGGGTTTATTTGGTTTTAATTCTCTTTTTTAGCTATTTCTATGCCTCTTTAATCGTTAATCCTGTGGATATGTCCCAAAATCTTAAAAAAATGGGTGCAAGTATTCCGGGGATTAGACCGGGGAAAACTACCAGTGATTATCTGGAAAAGGTTATTAACCGTCTGACCTTTTTAGGTGCAGTTTTCCTAGGATTAGTGGCGACAGTACCAACTTTTGTGGAAAGTGCTACGGGAGTAACAACCTTCAGAGGTTTAGGTGCTACTTCTCTTTTGATTTTGGTTGGTGTTGCCATTGATACTGCCAAGCAAATTCAAACCTATGTTATCTCTCAAAGATATGAGGGAATGGTCAAACAATAACTGTTTATTTTTCAGCAGGGGTGAATGCTTATTTATTCACCCTTAACGTTTTACAAAATTAAGAAGGACTATGATTAGTATTTAGTAATGACTTCAAGAATTATATTTTTAGGCCCCCCTGGAGCCGGAAAGGGAACTCAAGCTCAACGTTTAGCTGATATTTGTCGAATTCCCCATATTTCTACCGGAGAAATTTTGCGCAAAGCAATTACTGAAGGAACAGAACTTGGAAAAAAAGCCAAAAGTTACGTTGATAAAGGTGAGTTAGTCCCGGATAACTTGATTTTAGATTTGATTCGAGAAAGATTAAAGCATTCTGATACTCAAAGTGGTTGGATTTTAGATGGTTTTCCTCGTAATGTCAGTCAGGCCAATTTTTTAGATAAATTATTAAGTGAATTATCTCAAAATTGTGACTATGCCATTAATTTAGAAGTACCAGATAGAATTTTGCTCGATCGCTTATTAGCAAGAGGTAGAAAAGATGATAATAAGGAAACTATTGCTCGCCGTTTAGAAGTGTATCGAGAACAAACAGCACCAGTAATTAATTATTATCAAGAAAAAGGCAGTCTTTATTCTCTAGAAGGAGATCGTACCTTTGATGAAGTAACTCAATCTTTGCAGAAAATTATCCAAGCTTAAATTTCTCGTCTCTAGGTAAATATTTGATAAGATATTTGAGAATAGCTAGTGCAACTGACACTTTTTGTGGTAATAAGAAAAAGTTTTTAAAATCTTATCTGTTTTAGTTCTAGTATTTATCAGTTAACATTTGAGGAAAAAATATTGGCCAAGCAAGATCTAATAGAAATGGAAGGGACAGTGACCGAATCACTTCCTAATGCAATGTTTAGAGTTGATTTAGATAATGGTTTTAATGTTTTAGCTCATATTGCCGGTAAAATCCGTCGTAATTATATCAAAATTCTCCCCGGCGATCGAGTCAAAGTCGAACTGACTCCCTACGATCTTAGTAAAGGAAGAATAACCTATCGACTTCGTAATAAATAAAATCCATCTTTGAGAAATGAATAAATTTTTCCTTACCCAGTCGTAATTGACTATTTTTTAAAATATTTAGGTTGGGGTTTCTCTAGTGAGAAAAATTAGACTTGAAAAAGTACATTAAAGTTGATATAATTATAAGCTTGCAGTGTTGCAAGATAGGACATGAAAGTAAGAGCCTCTGTTAAAAAAATCTGTGAAAAATGCCGTGTGATTAAACGACGCGGTCGAGTTATGGTGATTTGTGAAAATCCCAAGCATAAGCAACGTCAGGGTTAAGAAATTAGGAAGGAGAAAAAAGCGTGGCACGGATTGCTGGTGTAGATCTACCCCGTGATAAACGCATAGAAATAGGCCTGACCTATATCTATGGTGTTGGTTTATCACGGTCACAAGAAATATTGGCACAAACCGAAGTAAATCCTGATACAAGAGTTAGAGATTTATCTGATGAAGATGTAGCCAAACTACGCGCTTGTGTCGAAACCAACTATCAAATCGAAGGCGATTTGAGACGTTGGGAAGCAATGAACATCAAGCGTTTAGTCGATATTGGTACCTATCGTGGTCGTCGTCATCGCATGGGATTACCAGTGCGAGGTCAGCGTACCCGTACCAATGCCAGAACTCGTCGAGGAAGACGGGTAACGGTTGCGGGCAAGAAAAAAGCCCCCGGTAAGAAATAAGTTTATTAAATTAACTTTTTGGAGAAAATGGCTAAACCCAAGAAAAAAACCGGACCAAAAAAACAGAAAAAAAACGTTCCTAGTGGTGTTGCCCATATTCAATCCACTTTTAACAATACTATTGTTACCATATCAGATACCAAAGGAGATGTAATTTCCTGGGGTACTGCTGGTTCTAGTGGATTTAAAGGAGCTAAAAAAGGAACGCCATTTGCGGCGCAAACCGCAGCAGATGGGGCTGCTCGGCGAGCAATGGAACAGGGTATGCGTCAACTTGAAGTAATGGTTTCAGGTCCAGGAGCAGGTAGAGAGACAGCAATTAGAGCTCTTCAAGCTGCGGGCTTAGAAATTACTTTAATTCGGGACGTTACCCCAATTCCCCATAATGGCTGTCGCCCACCAAAGCGACGCAGAGTATAGTCAAGTCGGTCAACAGCAAGCGAAATGAACCAATAAATTCATTGCTGGTGACAGATTAAGAGATAGCATGATAACTGATAAGGGAGGTCACTCTGTGGCGGAGTTTCAAATTGAGTGTGTAGATTCCAAGACTCACAAAAATCAGAGTCAATATAGTAAATTTGTCCTACAACCTCTCGAACGCGGTCAAGGGACGACAGTGGGTAACGCTCTAAGACGGGTGTTATTATCCAATCTGGAAGGAACGGCAGTAACTGCACTCCGAATAGGGGGGGTAAACCACGAATTCGCCACTATTCCGGGTGTAAGAGAGGATGTACTGGAAATCATGCTCAATATGAAGGAAGTTATCCTTAAAAGTCATACCAGTCAACGCCAAATTGGCCGACTTGTAGCTAATACTCCTGGAACAGTGACGGCGGCTCAATTTGAACTCCCTTCAGAAGTAGAAGTAATAGAACCAAGCCAGTATATTGCCACTTTAGCAGAAGGGGCAAAACTGGAAATGGAATTTTACATTGAAAAAGGTAAGGGATATAGGGCGATTGAAAGAAGTAAGGATGATAGTACTTCTTTAGACTTTTTACAAATTGACTCGGTATTTATGTCTGTCACTAAAGTTAACTATACGGTGGAAGATGCCCGCCTTGATGGTTTAACTGCAAAAGATAGGCTAATTATGGAAATTTGGACCAATGGTAGTATCAAACCTGAAGAAGCTCTTTCTGAAGCCGCTGATATTATCGTGGATTTATTTAATCCTCTCAAAGATTTAACTCTTGAGGCGATTCAAGAAGAATATCAAGAGGATCAAGATCCCAGCAGTCAAATTCCCATTGAGGAGTTACAGCTATCAGTAAGAGCATATAACTGTCTCAAACGAGCCCAGATTAACTCCGTTTCTGATTTACTTGATTATAGCCAAGAAGATCTCTTGGAAATTAAAAACTTTGGTCAAAAATCCGCCGAAGAAGTAATCGAGGCCTTACAAAAACGTCTAGGCATTACTTTACCCCTAGAGAAATCAGCCAAGGCTTAAGGACAAATGAAACTCCAATAATAAGGATTATAGTTTGAAATTTATGAAAGGAGGAATTGACAATGCGTCATAGATGTCGCGTGCCATTATTAGGCAAGCCGGCCGATCAACGCAAAGCTTTACTAAGAGGTTTAGCTACCCAGTTGATTCGTAACGGTCAAATTAAAACGACAAAAACCCGGGCTCAAGCTGTTAGAAGTGAAGTAGAGCGGATGATTACTTTAGCTAAAGATGGCTCTTTAGCTGCTAGACGTAGAGCTTTAGGGTATATCTACGATAAAAAATTAGTTCATGCTTTATTTGCAGAAGCCCCAGAACGTTATGGAAATCGAAATGGTGGTTACACCAGAATAATTCGTACCATTAATCGTCGAGGCGATAATGCAGAAATGGCAATCATTGAGCTAGTTTAATTTAACTCTGTTTAGGGGTTGAAAAAAAGCCAATGACAAACAAGCAAGAGTTGTTAGCCAATCAACAAAGGATAGCCCTAGTAATTCAATATCTAGGGACTCATTTTCATGGTTGGCAACGTCAACCCAATCGGGTAACAGTACAAGAAGAAATAGAAAAGGCGATCGCCTCTGTAGTCGGGAAATCAGTAAATGTTCATGGTGCTGGACGTACAGATAGTGGAGTCCATGCTGCGGCTCAAGTTGCTCATTTTGAATATAACGGAGCAATACCAGCAAATAAATGGGCAAAAATTATCAATAGTCGCTTACCTGAAGGTATTTTGATTAGATCGTCAGTAAAAGTTCCTGGTGACTGGCACGCTCGTTTTTCGGCTATTTGGAGACGTTACCGTTATAGTTTTTATACCGATCCTATTCCTAATTTGTTTGTCAAACCTTATACTTGGCATTACTATTATCAAACCCTAGAAGAATCTTTAATTCAAGCAGCTTTAAATCCTCTACTTGGCAAACATCATTTAGCGGCATTTCATCGTGCAGGTTCAAATCGCTCCCATTCTTGGGTAGAAGTTCAAGATGTTGAGTGTTATCGCACAGGAGCATTTTTACACCTAGAAATTCAAGCCAATGGCTTTTTATATGGCATGGTGAGATTATTGGTGGGAATGTTAGTTGAAGTAGGAACCGGTAAGCGATCGCCAGAAAATTTTACTGAGATTTGGCTCAATCAAAGACGAGATCGAGTTAAATATTCTGCTCCTGCTAAGGGTCTTTGCTTGTTAAGAGTCGGATATCCTCAACCCCCCTTCCCCGAAAATATTTGGTTTGATACACAACCAACTTTTGTTTTTAACAGTTAAATTAGGGCAAAAATAATGAATAAAACCCCCTTACCCATTAAGGATAATTTAGAACAGAAATGGTATGTTGTTGACGCAGCAGACCAGCGTCTAGGACGTTTAGCCACTCAAATAGCGATGATTTTACGGGGTAAAAATAAACCTACCTTTACTCCCCATATGGATACAGGTGATTTTGTCATTGTGGTTAATGCAGAAAAAGTTGTAGTTACTGGTAAAAAGCCCCAACAAAAACTTTATCGCCGTCATTCAGGCCGCCCCGGTGGTATGAAAATGGAAACTTTTGAAAAATTACAAGTGCGGATTCCTGAAAGAATCGTTGAAAAAGCGGTAAAAGGAATGTTACCCAAAAATTCCCTTGGTCGTCAACTTTTCACCAAACTAAAAGTCTATACTGGGCCAGAACATCCCCACCAAGCTCAAAAACCAGAAAATTTAACCATTAATACAATTCCGGGAGGAGAAAATTAATGCAAAATACCACAGATAAAGCCGTTTATTTAGGTACAGGCCGCCGTAAAGCTGCGATCGCCAGAGTTCGTCTAGTTCCGGGTACGGGCGAGATTAAAGTCGCTCATAGTCGTTGGCGCAATAGTGAAAATAGCAAGAAAAGAATCAAAGTTAATGAACTTATTAGCGGAACTGATTATTTTAATCGTATCCCCGGATATATCAGTGCCATTAAATCTCCCTTGGAAACATTGGGATTAGAAAATGACTATGATATTCTAGTTAAACTTGAAGGTGGCGGATTAACTGGACAAGCTGATGCGGTAAAATTAGGAGTAGCTAGAGCTTTGTGCCAACTCGACCCAGAAAATCGTCAACCCCTTAAAATAGAAGGATATTTAACTAGAGATCCTAGAGCCAAAGAACGGAAAAAATACGGCTTACATAAAGCACGGAAAGCTCCTCAATACTCAAAACGTTAATTACGTTAATAGCTTGATTGGTCATTTCATTTATCATTTATCATTGGACATTTATCAATGTTTAACTCGCGCATTCCCAAGGTGAGGAAACCTCACCGGGTTCGCTCGCCAATGTTCAATGTCCAATGATTGGTCAACGGCCATTTTTCTAAAAAAATATTAATTAAGTAAATTGAGAAATAACTATGCCTAAATCTGATATTCATCCTACTTGGTATCCTGAAGCTAAAGTCGTCTGTAATGGCGAAACTATTATGACAGTTGGTTCAACTAAACCAGAAATTAATGTGGATGTCTGGTCTGGGAATCATCCCTTTTATACGGGGACTCAGAAAATTATTGACACTGAAGGTAGAGTTGATCGTTTCTTGCGTAAATACGGTATGCTCGATAGCAAAAAAAAGAAAGCCGAACAATCTGACGCAGAACAAAAATAGCAAATTATCTCCTATGTTAAAGCCCAGCAGGTTTTCTGCTGGGTTAAATTTTTGTATTTGTTCATAGCTTTTAGCCGTTAGCTTTTAGCTTTTAGCTTTTAGCAAGGTATATCGATGGGAATCGATTTTTCACAAGCAGGCGACTTAAACTTTAGAAGTTTAGAATAGAAGAATAGTTAATAATTCTTAGATATAAAAACAAGAATCATAAAATTCTATACTTCTACAATCCAGTAAATTTTTAGATTGAACTCACATTAAATTTAAAAAAATTAGGTAAAAATATTATGGCTGAATCATATCTATTAGACAAACTTCAATCCGTAGAGCAAACTTTTGCAGAATTAACCCGTCGTTTAGCAGATCCAGATATTACAAGTAATCCCGATGAATTGCAAAAAGTCGCTAAAGCTCGATCATCTTTAGAAGAAACTGTTAATACTTACGAAATCTGGAAAAATACTTCTGAGGAATTAATTGGGGCAAAACAAGTTGTTAAAGAATCTAATAGCGATCCTGAATTGAAAGAGATGGCTGCTTTAGAAGTTGATGAGCTAGAAAATAAATTACAGGAATTAGAAGATCGGTTAACAATTTTGCTGCTTCCTCGCGATCCTAATGATGATAAAAACATTATGTTAGAAATTAGGGCAGGTACTGGAGGTGATGAAGCCAGTATTTGGGCAGGCGATTTGGTGAGAATGTACTCTCGCTACGGGGAATCCCAAAACTGGACAGTTAAATTAGTGAGTGAATCCCTTGCTGATATGGGTGGTTTTAAGGAAGCTATTCTCGAAATTAAGGGAGAGATGGTTTACAGCAAACTCAAATATGAAGCTGGAGTCCATCGAGTGCAGCGAGTGCCTCTAACAGAAGCAGGAGGAAGGGTACATACTTCCACAGCAACAGTGGCAATTATGCCAGAAGTGGATGAGGTAGAGATACAAATCGATCCTAAAGACATAGAATTAACCACTGCAAGATCTGGCGGTGCAGGGGGACAAAATGTTAACAAGGTAGAAACTGCTGTTGATTTAATGCATAAACCTACGGGGATCAGAATTTTCTGTACTGAAGAAAGATCCCAATTAAAGAATAGAGAAAGGGCAATGCAAATTTTGCGAGCTAAATTATATGATATCAAGTTGCGGGAACAACAAGAAGCGGTTAGTTCCATGAGGCGATCGCAGGTTGGTACAGGTTCACGCTCTGAAAAAATTCGTACCTACAATTATAAAGATAATCGCATCACAGATCATCGTTTAGGAGAAAATTTTGATTTAATGGGAGCTTTAGAGGGAAAAATTGAAAATATAATCCAAACTTGTATTAGCCAAGATCAACAAGATAAGTTAACTGAATTAGCCAATTTTTCTAGTGGGATGGAAGTATTGAATTAATTAAGTTCAAACAAATACTTAACTTCAGAGAATTAGCTAAATGCTAATTCTTTTTTATTGATTTTTTAATAAATATATTTCCTAAAAATCTGATTGATAAGCTCTCTTTAGCAATGACATTAACAAACCTCAATTTTTAGGTATTGCTTTTTGGCACTATTACTGTACAATCTTAAACATAGAATTAAATCAATCCTTAAATAAAAACAATAGACATTAGTAAATGTAAAATTAAGTTTTTCTAGGTTGAGTTATTACTATAATTTTGTTGCTTACCATAGAAGTTATTGATTTGTCAAGATTAAAAGTTTAAAACATAGTAAAATTTTTGAAGATAACAATTTGAGATTGTCACCATGTCAATTACTAACACAATTCATTTTAGAAACGTAAAAGGCGATATCTTCGGCGGTATCACTGCTGCGGTTATAGCTTTACCAATGGCTTTAACCTTCGGGGTTGCTTCTGGTGCAGGAGCTTCTGCGGGTTTATGGGCTGCGATTTTAATTGGCTTTTTTGCTGCTTTATTTGGTGGTACTCCTACCCTTATTTCCGAACCAACAGGCCCAATGACCGTTGTAATGACGGCAGTAATTGCTAGTCTGACGGCAGCCGATCCTGAAAATGGTTTGGCAATGGCCTTTACTGTTGTTATGCTGGCAGGGGTTTTTCAAATTATTTTTGGGTTTTTCAAACTTGGTCGATATATTACCCTGATGCCTTATACAGTAATATCTGGTTTTATGTCAGGTATTGGAGTAATTCTGATTATTCTACAAACTGCGCCATTTTTAGGTCAAGCTAGTCCGAAAGGTGGAGTAATCGGTACAATACAGAATCTGCCAACCTTAATAGCAAATATTAATCCTGTAGAAACTTTACTTGCTGGTTTAACTGTTGCGATTCTTTTATTTTATCCTCGTAAGTTAAAGAAATTTTTACCCCCTCAATTACTAGCCTTAATTGTAGGAACTTTACTTGCTGTATTATTTTTGGGTAATTCTAACCTTCGTACTATTGGCGAAATTTCCGTTGGTTTACCAAGTTTACATCTGCCCACTTTCAGACCCGATCAACTTCGCATCATGATAATTGATGGTTTAGTTTTAGGAATGTTGGGTTGTATTGATGCTTTGCTCACTTCTCTAGTAGCAGATAGTTTAACTCGTACCGAACACAACTCTGACAAAGAATTAATCGGTCAAGGTATTGGTAATTTAGTTTCTGGTTTATTCGGCGGAATTGCTGGTGCTGGAGCAACTATGGGTACAGTGGTTAATATCCAATCGGGGGGTAGAACGGCTTTATCTGGTTTGAGTCGAGCTATAGTTTTAATGGTTGTAGTTTTGGGATTGAGTCAGTATTTAACAGTGATTCCTAGTGCAGTTTTAGCTGGTATTGCTTTTAAAGTAGGTCTCGATATTGTGGACTGGGGTTTCCTCAAACGCGCGCACAAAATATCTCCAAAAGCTGCATTTATTATGTATGGAGTAATTGGTCTGACAGTTTTTGTAGATTTAATTGTAGCTGTCGGTGTAGGTGTATTTGTTGCCAACATTTTAACTATCGAACGTCTTTCTAACCATCGTGCGGATTCTGTTAAAGCTGTTACCTATGATGATGAAGAAATCGAGCTTAGCACTGAAGAGAAAAAGTTATTAGAAAGAGCGAATGGTCGGGTACTTTTATTTTATCTTAGCGGCCCGATGATTTTTGGAGTAGCTAAAGCAATTTCTCGCGAACACAATTTAATTAATGATTATCAAGCATTAGTGTTTGATTTATCTGAAGTACCAATTTTAGGCGTAACTTCTGCTTTAGCCATAGAAAATGCTATCGAAGAAGCAGTAGAAAAAGGTCGTCAAGTATTCCTAGTTGGTTTACAAGGTCAAGCCGAAAAACGCTTAACAAAAATGGGCTTAATGGAAAAAGTTTCTGCTCAAAATATCATAAGCGATCGCACTACGGCTTTGAGACAAGCAGTAAATTATGTTAACGAACATACTGTCGATGTTGGTAGTGCAGTTTAAATAATTGGTATTACAAAATTTAATCAAAAATACCAAATCCTATTATGTTTTGATAAGTAGTTATCATTTTATGATTTCTCACTGCTCATTGGTCATTAGTAATTAGTTATTTCATCAATGATTAAGGACTAATGACCAAAAAAATAATTAACCAAATTTAGCATCAAGATTTTCTTTTTTTAGATAAGTTTAAAAAATAGTAGTTAAACAAGGAGATAAACATGGATTTTTTATTTACAAAACAGGATATTTTTTTATTATTGGCTATTGTTTTCTACGCCGGATTAACAATTTTTCAATTGCAAAAAATGCTGTTTTTAAGTCAATCAGAACAAGGTATTTCACCTTTAAAAAGTCTTTTTTTCGTTGGTAGAGTAGTTATCATTGTACCTTTGCTATTAACAATTAATTGCTTGGTTTAATCTGTTGTAAAGGTTAATTAATCCGTTGAATTTTATGTTAGAAGCTTTTGTATTCGCCACCGTATTATGTGGATTTTTGGGAATTATCCTGAAGAAAAATCTGGTCATGAAAATCATTTCAATGGATATTATGAGTACCGGAGTTATTGCCTATTACGTACTAGTAGCATCAAGAGATGGTCTATTTACACCAATTATCGCTCAAGCTCAAGATATTTCCTATGCAGATCCCGTTCCTCAAGCGGTCATTTTGACCGCCATTGTTATTGGTTTGTCAATTCAAGCTTTAATGTTGGTGGGTGTGATGAAGTTGGCGAAAGACAATCCTACTCTAGAAACAAGAGCGATCGAAGAGAATTATAAACCATGATTAATATTACGATCGCATGGATTGCTTTACCTTTTTTTGTCGGGTTTGTTATTTATTTATTACCCAAATTTGCTCGCTTTCTTGCACTCGCCATAGCTTTGGTTTCGGCTATTTATGCCTTAAAGATATTTTTAGAGCCATCCCCTTTAAACCTACAGTTACTAGATAATTTTGGTGTTACTTTAACCATTGATGAATTAAGTGCCTTTTTTATCATTACTAATGCTTTGGTAACAGCCGCAGTTATTTTGTATTGTTGGCAAACTGGTAAAAAGGCTTTTTTTTATATGCAGACAATCCTGTTGCATGGAAGTGTTAACGCCACCTTTGTCTGTGCGGATTTTATCAGTTTATACGTAGCCTTAGAGGTAATTAGTATTGCCGCATTTCTATTGATTAGTTATCGACGTACTGATAAATCCATCTGGATAGGATTGCGCTATCTCTTTATTAGTAATACAGCGATGTTGTTTTATCTAGTGGGGGCAGTTTTAGTATATCAAGCACATCATTCCTTTAATTTTGCTGGTTTACGCGGTTCTCCCCCAGAAGCTATTGCCCTAATTTTTCTGGGATTATTAGCTAAGGGAGGTATT
>CAYPSO010000081.1:0-21042 GCA_964413275.1 uncultured bacterium
AATGAGTAAGATTAAGGAGGATTAAGTATATTTTTTTTCACTGTTATCAGCCCTTAAAAATAAGGTAGTAGCGCATCATATAAGTGATGGAAGTGAATTAATACCCTCTGAGGTACAGGCGAAGACACAGGAACGGGAAGAAATTAATGAATATCTGAATAAATCGTTAGAATCTTCTGGCTATACTATTGATGACGAAGGAATCACCAATAATTATGCGACTGAACCAAATCTTTACCCAGCAAATTATCCATCACCAGAACAACAAAAGCGTTATCTCTTTTTGGGAATAGGAGCTATCTTAGTTGTTGCTGTCACCTTACTGGCCGCATTTGCTGTTAGTTAAAATTATTAACATCTAGTTTAATAAAAGTTTTAGGGACGCAATTCGTTGCGCCCCTATCGTCCTGCTTCTTATTATTCCTCAATAGATATTGGAGCTTTTTCCTCACAAATTCCTCAGATTTTTAGTCTAACCTGAATACTAGAGGCTTATTCGTAAACCAATAAAATTTATCGGGAGATGAATAAAATGGAAAGTGATGAAAAGTACCGCCGTGCTAAACGTAGAGTGCGTGTGCTAAAAGGTTTTTACATCCATCTAATTACCTACATTGGTGTGATGCTACTGTTGTTTTTTATTGATTTTCTGACTGGTGGAGCTTGGTGGTTCTACTGGCCTTTACTAGGATGGGGAATCGGTATTATCGCCCATGGATTTGCTGTTTTTGGAATCTCAGGTTTTCTCGGTTCAGAGTGGGAGGAGAAAAAAACCAGAGATTTGATGAACAAGATGCACAAAGAGTAGAAAACGGAGGGTAAGCAGTCACCAAATAAGACCGAATTAGATCATGCTTACCAGTACCAACTTTTAAAATTAACCTTTTGATGAGGCAATATAACTATGAGTTACACCGATAATACCGAAAAAAAAGCAGTAGCACATCCTCCTAGTGATGGCAGTGAGCTACTCCCCGCAGAGGTTCAAGCCAATACACGCGAAGAAACCAGTAAATCGCTTAATGAGCCATTAGGGGCTGGTTACAGAGTAGACGATGAGGGAATTGTCAATAACTACGCAATTGAGCCTAAGATGTCTGAAGCAGAGTATCCCTCCTCCAAACAACAGCAGCGTTATATCTTTTTAGGGGCAGCAGCTATCCTGTTCGTTGCCTTAGCAGTATGGATTGCCTTTGAGATCGGCTAGAGGTAAACCCAATTCCATTCAAGCTCTGCTCGACTTAAATACTCAATCAATTTTTGGAGACTTTTATCATGTCATATACCATCGACTCGGCTCGAACAATTTTTCCTGATACTCAAGTAGCTGATGCGGTTCCAGCTACAATCGAATCATTCAATCAACTCAGTGCTGAGGATCAGTTGGCTTTACTTTGGTTTGCCTATACCGAGATGGGAGTTACCATCACTCCCGCAGCTATGTCGGTAGTCAACATGGTCTTCGCAGAGACAACTCTGACTCAACTCAAACAGATGCCTCCTGCTGAGCAAACGCAAGTTATGTGCGATCTGGTTAACCATACTGACACTCCCATCTGCCGTACCTATTCGTCTTTCGGCACGAACGTCAAGTTGGGCTTCTGGTATCAGTTAAGCGAGTGGATGAAACAGGGAATTGTTGCTCCGATTCCAGAACGCTATAAATTGTCTGCTCCCGCATCAGATGTGCTCCAAGCCATCCGTCGACTTGAAGGAGGTCAGCAACTCACTGTCTTACAGGATATTGTCGCCAAAATGGGGTATGCCCCAACTGACGGTACTCCAAAAGTCAAAGAACCTGTAGTTCCACCTAAAAAGCTAGCACCTCGAAAGAGGGTCACAATTAAGGGCATCAAAAACTCTACAGTCCTTAGCTACATGGAGAATATGAACGCCTTTGACTTCGAGGCAGCAGTAGCTTTATTTACGGAAGACGGTGCTTTGCAACCCCCTTTCGAGAAAGCGATTGTGGGTCAAGAGAACATTCTCGCCTATATGCGTGAAGACTGCTACGGACTCAAGCTGATACCTGAGCGAGGGGTATCTGAACCAGCAGAAGGAGAGTTTATCCAGATTAAAGTGACGGGGAAAGTGCAAACTCACTGGTTTGGTGGCAGTGTTGTCATCAATGTTGCCTGGCGGTTTTTGATCGATCCTCAAGGCAAGATTTTCTTTGTAGCAATTGACCTGCTGGCATCTGCCCAGGAACTGCTGAATTTGGGTCTTGTCCGATGACTGCGCTGACGGTGGCTTGGAATGCAGGACAATTCTAGATAACGCTAAGCGTTGGATACGCTCAAGTATAATCATTCACGGAGTTTTTATGTCTTCTTCTTTTAACCAAGGAATTCTCGTTACAATTGTATGTGAAGCTGTATTACAAGATCGTTTGATTAAACTATTAATGGAATTAGGTGTTTCTGGTTATACAATTGTTCCTGTTCAAGGTGCAGGTAGTCACGGTAAACGCATGGGAGATATGGCTGGATATAACACGAATATTGAGGTCAAAACCCTTGTTACACTAGAGTTGTCGGATCAATTACTTGAAAAACTGAAACAGTTTCCAAAAACTCATGCCTTGATTGCTTTCCGACAAAATGTAGAGGGTTTATTTGATTAAAAAATAAGTATAATTTAACTAAACATCATCTTAATAGTAAGCTATCACGCATTTAAGTTACTGGTTAAGGGAGTAGTCATTTCATTTAACATTTATCATTCGTTTGGAAGTAGGCCTGAAGGCCTGAAGGCTCTACCATTTATCAATGTTCAATGTTTATTGTTCAACTCGCGCGTTCCCAAGGGTCAAAAACCTCCGAGGGGTCGCTCGTCAATGTTCAATGATTAGTCATTTAGTAAATTTATCAAAATATTAATGATGGAAAATATCTACCATTAATATTTTATAACAATAAATTCGCTTACCCCACTCGATCGCCTTTTGTCGGTGTTTGAGGAGAATTTTGAGGAGGTTTTTTATTTTCAGATACAGGTGAAGAAGTCTTATTTTCTTGTTTTTTAGGATTAGTAATTTGCTCGGAAGAGGTTTCTTTTTTGCTTTGATTTATATTTTCTGAAGCAATAATTTTAGTTTCCTCATCACTGTCAAACATGGTTTTTACCTGCTTAATTACCTTACCTAATTTCCCTTCATCAAGTAAAGCATTTATTAAAGATAAACCACTGGTAGAAAGAAGTAATTTATTAATATCTCCCATAGCTGATGCACCATTACCATTACTATTTAAACCCGGAAATGAATAAATTTTGGCATCTCCAATTACTCCGGGTTGAGGGGCAATCGCTTTCATGATTTCGGGCAAATAGGGCAGTATTTCGGGTGCGATGTCTTTTATAAGTTCAGCTAGACGATTTGCATCACTGAGCGCATTTTCTGCCTCAATCAGAGCTTTTTTACCTTCGGCTTCAGCAATTGCTTCATAACGTTTAGCATCGGCCAAAGTTTGAATTGATTGAGCTTCTAATTCGGCTGCTTGACGGGCAATTTCCGCTTGACGTTTGCGCCGGAAAACATCAATTTCTACCACATTTTCTTCACCAATTCTGCGTTGTTGAGCATCTTTTTCGGCTGATATTACTGATAGTTTTTGTTCTCTTTCTGCTATTTCTATTTGTTGGGCTGTTGCCACTCCTTCCTGAGCTTCAGCCTTTTGAGCTTCAATTATTAGGCGTTCTTTTTCTTTATTAGCAATTGCGATCGCAGCTTCTTGTTGAGCAATTTTTGATTCTCTTTCTGCTTCTGCTACTTCTACTAATGCTTTGTAATTAGAAGCATCTACTGTTTTTTGTCGATTAATTTCTGCTACTTGTGCTTCTTGCTCTTGTACAGTTTTAGCAATTTTTAACTTTTTATTCTTTTCTTCTAAGGCTATATCTGCATCTATTTTACTTTGTTGCAATGCTAATTGTTTCTGAATTTTTCCTTCTTCTAAGGTTTTTTCTCTCGTAATTTCTGCTAATTCTGCTTCCTGTTGTTGTAAGGTTTTAGCAATTTTTAACTGTTTATTTTGCTCTTCTAAAGCAATATTTGTCTGAATTTTTTCTTCTTCAACTGCTTTATCCTGTAATATTTTATTTCTGGCAATTTTCGCTGTTTCTAAATCTTTAGTTTCTTGAATTTCTCTTTCTCTTTGAGCTTTTTGTGACTCAATTTGTTGCTGCTGACTTAATCTGAGTAATTCAATTTCTTGTTGCTGAGTTAGTTTAGCATCTTCTTTTTGTTTATTAATTTGTAAAGTCTGTTTTTC
Source organism: uncultured bacterium (assembly GCA_964413275.1). Classification (GTDB taxonomy): domain Bacteria; phylum Cyanobacteriota; class Cyanobacteriia; order Cyanobacteriales; family JAABRE01; genus JAABRE01. The sequence goes on from CAYPSO010000081.1 coordinate 4,272, forward strand.
TGCATCTAATTCCTGTTGTTCAATTTTAACTTTAGTGTTTAACTCTAATTCTTTTTTCTCCTGAAGAGTAGTCAATTCTACGTCTAATTTTTGTTTGATTGATTTCTGAATTGTTTCTGTTCTTAATTTAACACCCTGAGCATCAAAAAAGTTGTTCTCGTCATAGGTATCACTTTCTTCAATTTCAGAAATTGCAATATTATTTAAAGTTAAACCAACCTTTTTTAAATCCTGCTGAATCAAATTCAAAACTTCATCAGCAAAACCCAATTTATCCGAATCTATTTCGGCTAACTTTTTCTTTTTCGCTGCCGCTCTAATGGCATCATCTGCTCTTTTTTCAATGGCTTCTTTAATATCAGATTCAGAAATTTTACCTTGTTTAGATAGTCTTGCTGCTGACTTTAATACATCCTCTTCCTGAGCATTTATACAGACATAAAATGTCACTCTCATATTAGCTCTTAAATAATCTTGAGTTCTTACTGCTAAAGCTCCTTGTCGGATTACATCTATGGAAATTTCCCGTAAAGGTACACGAGTAAGTTCGTGAAATCCGGGTAAAATTACACAACCGCCGTTGAGAATAACTTTTTTGTTTTTATTAATTACTCCTCCTGTTCTTACAAAGGCTTCGTTAGTCGGCGTAATAACATAAACTCTAGTGTATGCCCAAACTGCAATAATTAATAATATTACTAATCCACCAATTAAAGCAGGAAATAAAATTAACCCACTAATATTAGCAACTCCTACTTGACCAATGGTAGGAGATACAGCTTGAGCAATTATAGTTTCTTGAGTATTTATCTTATTTTCTAACTTATAATTCTCTGTTAATGAGATTTCCTCTACATTAACTGTTGGTAATAATTGAATAAAAGTTAACCAAAATTTCATTCTTTTCTCCTTTATTTCACTCGCTCTAACCATTTATCTTCGTCAGAACTATTTTTAGAAATCACTAAATAACTATGCTCATTTTGATCGATAACTATTACCTCTTGTCCCCGGCAAGGAATAACTTTTGCCCAATCAGGAAGAGTCACATTAATAGTTACTAAATTACGAGATGAATCAATAACATCAACTTGTCCTATTTTTCCTTCTATATAATATGGAATTTGTTTAGATACCACTGTACCAATACAACCAATTAAACGATTACTACTGGTATCTTCCCCAAAGTTGGCAAACATTTTTCCTATGGGTTTTGCCAGTAAACTACCTATATATAAACTAGAAAATAAAGAAGTAGTTAAAACCACTCCTCCTAAGCCAAAAAATCTTTGGGGAATATTCCCGGTTATACTACTAATTAAAACGTTAAATATCCAACCAATAACACCCCAACTACTAAAATCAATTGCTAATAATAAAATTAAGGGTGCTTTACCAATACCTAACCATCCTAAAATCTGTAAAGGAGTAAAAATTTCTTCTCCATCTATATCTGTGTCTGTGTCTAGATCTAAAGTTCCACTATCAATGTCAACGTCAGCATCTACATCTACATCCGTATCTATGTCATCATCTCCTCCTCCAGAAATGATAACTAGGAGAAATAGTAATATCCCTATTCCTAAAAATATCCAATAGGGAAGATTGTTTAAATCAAATAACATTTTAGATAAAGTTTAGTCCTGTCTAAACTATGTCTAGCTTAACTTTAGTTTTAAAAGATTAGGTAATAATTGAACAATTTTCAATAATTCTTAATCTTAAGTCTGAAACTCTATTTAACTTGTGTCGCTCACTCTACAAAAATAAAATAAAGTTAGTCCTTGCTAAACTCATAGGTTTAGTTTTATAATGAAAACAATTATACTAAACTAGACTGTTTAGTCTTTAATTGATAGGGGATAATATGAACAATCTCACAGTCAACAACTCAAAACCAATGATTGGGCGCAATAGTGCATTAATAATCGGCTTAACCTTAGCCATAGGAGGGATTACAGTATATGCACTTCCTAAATTTTCGGATTCTTTGCTGTCAACAACTTCAGAAACAGTAGTAGTACCAGAAATTAAAACAGTAACGGCATTAGGGTATTTAGAGCCAGATGGAGAAATAATTTCAGTATCTGCACCTTCAACATCCCAAGGAAATCGAGTAGGAGAGTTATTAGTTAAAGAAGGGGAAGAAATTCAAAAAGGTCAAATTATCGCTGTTTTAGATAATCAAGAACGTTTAATTGCTCAATTAAAGCAAGCCGAAGAACAAGTTAAGGTAGCTGAAGCTAATTTAATCCAAGTAAAAGCAGGTGCAAAAACAGGAGCAATAGAAGCCCAAAAAGCTGTGATCGCAACTTTAGAAGCTGAAAGAATCAACAATATTGCGGCTCAAACTGCCATGGTATTGAGGATGGAAGCAGAATTAAATAATGCTGAAGTTGAATATCAACGTTATGAAATGTTATATAACGAGGGTGCAATCTCAGCCTCACAAAAAGATAACAAAAAGCTAATTTTAGAAACTACTAGACAACAGTTAGCTGAAGCCAAAGCTAATTTAAGTCGTATTAGTTCGGCTCAACAACAACAAATTAATCAAGCCAAAGCCACTTTAAATCAAATAGCCGAAGTTCGTCCAGTAGATATAAATGTATCCCAAGCAAAGCTTAAAGAAGCTCAATCTGTTGTAAAAATAGCTCAAGCAGAATTAGATAATGCCTATGTTAAATCGCCCCAAGCAGGAACAGTTATTAAAATTTTAACTCGTCCGGGAGAAATTATCTCCAGTACAGAAGGAATTGTAAAAATCGGACAAATTAATCAAATGTATGCAGTAGCTGAAGTTTATCAGAGTGATATTAGTAAAGTACAATTAGGACAAAAAGCGATCGTTACCAGTGGAGTAATTAAGGGAAAATTACAAGGCACAGTAGAACGTATTGGACTAGAAGTACAACGACAGGAAGTGGTTAATACCGATCCCACAGCTAATATTGATGCTAGAGTCATTGAAGTAAGAATAAAGCTAGAGCCAGAGTCTAGCCAGAAAGTAGCAGGATTAACGAATCTTCAAGTTACTGTCACCCTTGAAATTGAGAAATAAGGATGAATTATGAATTATGAATTATGAATTATGACAAATAACTAATAACTAATAACAAATTTATGAATTTATGAATTTTTTAAAAGCTTTAATAAATAGAACTCCTTTGGGTTGGTTGCAACTTAAACACGACAAAATGCGATTATTAACTGCATTATCTGGTATCGCTTTTGCAGATATTTTAATTTTTATGCAGTTGGGTTTTAAAGATGCTCTTTTTACCACTAATACCCAATATGCACGCAAACTTCAAGGTGATATTATTTTAATCAGCACTCAGGCAACTAATTTTAATCAGCTATATAGTTTTCCACGACGTAGGCTTTATCAAGCAATGGATGTTCCCGGAGTTGAATCAGCAGAGGCTTTGTATAATGGCTCTTTTACTTGGCGTAATCCTCAAACTAGAGTAAAAACCTCAATGATGGTTATTGGTTTCAATCCAGAAAAACCTGCTTTTGACTTACCAGAAATTAATAATCAGTTAGATAAAGTTAAGTTACCCTATACAGTTTTATTTGATAAAGCATCTAGGGGAAAATATGAAGAAATTATTGCTCAGATTGAACAGGGGGAAACTATAACCACAGAAAGCGAAAGAAATACCATTACTATTGGCGGTTTATTTACCGTAGGTGCTTCTTTTCAGGATGATGGAGCTTTAATTACTAGCGATCAAAATTTTCTACGTTTATTTCCTAAAAAGCAAGCAGGAGCAGTTAGTTTAGGATTAATTGATGTTAAAGAAGACTTTGATGTAGAAGCTGTGAAAAATTCTTTAAATGAATATTTAAACGAAGACATTCGAGCTTTTACCCACGAAGAATATGTGGAATTTGAGTTGAATTATATTCAAAATCGTACACCCATTGGTTTTATTTTTAGTCTTGGTAGTGCCATGGGGTTTATAGTAGGAATTGTGATTGTTTATCAAGTTCTTTCTACAGATGTTAACGATCATATGGCAGAATATGCCACTTTTAAAGCTATGGGTTATCGCAATTTTTATTTACTCGGAGTAGTGTTTGAAGAAGCATTTATTTTAGCTTTAATTGGGTTTTTCCCCAGTGTAGCTATTGCTTCTGGACTTTATCGCCTCACAGCTAAAGCTACTGCATTACCCATAGTTATGCCTTTAGGCAGAGCAACTTTTGTCCTAATTTTAACAATTATAATGTGTGGAGTTTCTGGTGCGATCGCAACTCGAAAATTACAGTCAGCAGATCCAGCAGATATATTTTAGCTATTAGTTATTTGACAATATTATGAACAATAAAAATTTAAATCAATCAGTTATTGATATTAATAATCTCGACCATTATTTCGGCGAAGGACAACTACGAAAACAGGTTTTATTTGATATTAATTTAGAAATTAACCGAGGAGAAATTGTTTTAATGACAGGGCCTTCTGGTTCTGGTAAAACTACTTTATTAACCCTTGTAAGTGGTTTACGACACGCTCAATCTGGCAGTTTAAAAATACTCGGAGAAGAACTTTGTGGCGCAACAAAAGAGCAATTAGTACAAACCCGTCGCCATAATGGTTATATTTTTCAAGCTCATAATTTACACAAAAGTTTAACAGCAATCCAAAATGTACAAATGGGTTTAGAAGTACATGGTAATCTTACCAAAAAACAAAGGAGCGATCGCGCCGCAGCAATTTTACAAGAAGTGGGCTTAGGAGAGCGTTTAAATTATTATCCCCATAACTTATCTGGAGGACAAAAACAACGAGTTGCCATCGCCCGTGCTTTAGTTTCCCATCCCGCCATTGTTTTAGCTGATGAGCCAACAGCAGCATTAGATAGTAAATCAGGGAGAGATGTGGTTAATTTAATGCAAAAATTAGCCAGAGAGCAGGGAAGTACAATTTTATTAGTAACCCATGATGACCGTATTTTAGATATAGCCGATCGCATTGTACATCTTGAAGATGGACAACTAAAAAATAATTCGATTAAAAATGTCAAAGTTAGTTAATAACAACCCTAATTAGATACTCTTCCTAAACAGTTAATAATACGACTAACAAGCTGTTGACGTACAACTGGTTTATTAAGAAAATCATTAGCACCACTAGCAAATACTTGATTACGAATTTCTAAATCCTGATGAATACTCAGATATAAAACAGGTAATCCATACCAATCAGGATGTGTGCGAAGCACTTTACATATTTCAATACCACTTAAATAAGGCATTTCAATATCCAGTAGCAGTAAATCTGGTTCGACAGCTTCAAGCACATCCCAAAATTTTCGTGGATCGTCTAGAGTTGTTAGTTTAAATCCCCAAGGTTGCAATAGAGAAGGTAACATTTTTAGTAATTCTATATCATCATCTAGAATCATCAATTTTTTCCCTTGAAAGGAACGTTCTAAAATTTTTTGAGCAGAACTAATAATTTGATCTGGAGTAACTGAAGGTTTGAGATAAAATGCACCGCCATGTCTTGCGACTTTGAGGCGGTCGCTAAAACGATCGTAATTTCCTTTAACAATAACTGGTATTGACGGTTCTAATAAATTTAATTCAGCAATTAAAGATAATTTTTGCCATAAAGATTGAGGATGAAAATTTGATTCGCCAAAAATTAATTTAATAAAAACAATATTGGGACGTTGGTGATTTGGCAAACCTTCAAGCCAACTTTGAGCCGATTCTGGATTATCAATTATTTCTGTTCTAATGCCTTTAGCAATGGCCTCTTCACTTAAAATTTGAGCAAATTCTCGATCCTCATCAATAATTAATAATAAAGGACAATATTCTAAAAATCTGTGGGATATTTGCTTGGGGAAATTGTTGTCTAAAGCTAATTCTTGGCGTAATGCTTTTAAAGTTATTTCTAACTGTAATGGTTCTATTTTTTCTTCGGTATCTGTTGATAACATTTGTTCTAGTTTTCGAGCAAATTGAGATGCTTCATTAAAACCAAAAAGTCCTAAATTTCCGGCTAATTTATGAGCAATTGATTTTGCTTCAATTTGTTCATTAAGGTTACAAGTGTTCCAAGTTTTTATGATTTTTTCTAATATTGATAATTGTTTATTGCTTTTATGTCGATATTTTTCCCAAGCTACCGTTAAGGCGGCTAAATGTTGCGATCGCGTACTCGCGTCACTTGGCGATCGCGTATTCACGTCACTTGGCGATCGCTTATTTTCCTGAGTTTCTCCTTGAATTAATGAATTATTTTTAATAGAATTTTCTTCTGACAATGAACTTAAACGATAGCCTTGTCCTTTAATAGTTTCAATCATATTTTTAGGCAAGCCAGCTAACTTTAATTTATTCCGTAAATGTCTCATATGAGAGCGAACTGTTGCTTTACTCGGATATTCTACTGATGACCACAAACTATCAATAATATCTTCAATACTAAAAACCTCTTGATTGTGACTAAGAAATAACTCTAATAATTCGTATTCCTTAGCAGTTAAAGTAAGTAATTGTTGTTGATAAGTCACTTGAGCGCTACAAGGGTCTAATTGTAAATCTCCCCAACTCATAATTGGCAATAATTTACTATTAAAACGACGTAATAAAGCTCTAATACGAGCAGATAATTCTATGACATCAACGGGTTTACATAAATAATCATCTGCCCCGGCATCAAGCACTTTCACTTTATCTTCACTATCATTACGAGCTGTAACTACTAAAATAGGGACATCATAACCATTAGCACGAAAACGTTGACATAAAATAATGCCATCAAGTTTAGGTAAAGATAAATCAAGAATAATTAAATCGTAGGTATATGTAGAAGCATAAGTCCAACCCATTTCTCCATCGGTAGCAATATCAATAGCATAATGTTGTTTTCCTAAATATTTTTGTAGTACCTCAACTAAAATTTCATCATCTTCAACCAGTAATATTCTCACCTAAAAAAACCTCCTAAGATTCCCATTGCATAATTTTGGCAATTTGACTGGCTAAAGTCATCGAATTAAATGGTTTAGTAATTACATCAATAACTTCTAAATTTTGAAATTGTTTTTTATCGGCAGCTTGAATTTTAGCAGTCAGTAAAATAACAGGAATTGATTTTGTTTTCGGATTAGTTTTTAACTTAGATACAGTAGCAATTCCATTCATATCTGGCATCATCACATCAAGAAGAATTAAATCGGGTAAACTTTTTTCAGCTAAAGCAATACCTTCTAAACCTGAAGAAGCCACTAAGACTTGCCAACCAACTTCAATTTCAATTCCCAATTGAACTACTTCTTGAATAGTTTCTTCATCATCAATTAATAAAACACATTTATTTTGAGTTTCCATTGATTTATCCTCCTTTTTCCGTGAATAAAGGTAGAGTAAAATAAAAACTACTGCCTTTGCCTACACAACTTTCGACCCAAATTTTTCCCTCGTGTTCTTCGATAATTTGACGGCAAATAGTTAAACCTAAACCCGTTCCTCCTTTTTTACGAGAATCGGAAGAATCAACTTGTTGAAAACGCTCAAAAATATTTTCTAATTGATTAGTGGGAATACCTTGTCCTTGATCTTTAACCTCAAATATAACGTAAGGAGTTAATTTTTGTTCCTCAATTTGATTGTCGAGGTATTCTATTTTTGCTGATAACCAAACTTCACTTTGGGATGGAGAAAACTTAATGGCATTACTCAACAAATTAGTAAGGGTTTGCACAATATAATCATGATCTGCCCACACCAGAAATGAGACAGTTTCAGTAAATAATTTAATACCCTGTTGTTGAGCCATTGTTTGCATAGTTTTAGCAGCTTCTAACATTAAATCCATAGCTTGAGTGGCTCTTTTATTCATTTTAACTTTGCCTGATTGAATGCTTTGTAAATCCAAAACATTGTTGACTAAACGAACTAAGCGATCGGTTTGTTCGTCAGCAATGGTTAACATTCGTTCCCCTTTATCAGAGAGATTACCTAGTTTTCCTGTGGCCAATATTTTTAAAGAGCTATGAATTGAAGTTAAAGGTGTTCGTAATTCGTGACTAACTATGGAAATAAACTCATCTTTCATCCTTTCAATGGCTTTGCGCTCGCTAATATCACTAGTAAGAGCAAAAAAGCCTTTAACTATATTGTTTTCTTGTTCGTCTATATGGGGTATATAATTTACAGTAACACTGTGAACGCATCCATCTTGCAAAATAATATCTTCTTCATAGCTGACAACTTGACCTGAAAGTACCATCTCTACAGATTTACGAATTTTTTGATATTCTTCTTGACCATGAACTTCCTGAAGATGACGGCCATAAATTTTATGGGGAGATAAGCCTAACCAAGTATTATATGCTTCATTATTAAAGCTATAACGTTGTTTTTGATCTACATAGGCAATTAGCACTGGTAAACCATTGGCAATCAAACGCAGGGTTTCTTCACTGCGACGCAAAGCTGCTTCTGCTTCTTTACGCTCACGAAGTGCAGCTTTAAGATGAGTATTAGCTTGTCTTAATTTAGCAGTACGCTCAGTAACTAATCCTTCTAAATTTTCCCGTAATTCTGCCTGAGAAAGAGCAATTCCAATTTGAGCGGCTAATTGTTGCATTAATTCCAACTCAAAATCCTGCCATTGTCTAGTTGTTTGACATTGATGAGCAATCAACAAACCCCATAACTGATTTGATCCTTGCTCCTCATGGATATGAGATTTAAGATTTTGCAGAATTGGTACTACTAACTTAGATTTAATTTTCCATTCTTTCAGAAAATCTATTAAACATTCAGATAAATTTCTTTTGGAATCATTTACGTTTGTAATTGCCTGTATTCTTCCTGCTGCATAGAGTTTTTGATAATCTGTAGGAAAAACTTCTTCAGGAAAATTGATGGCTAAAATAGAAGGATAATCGGGTAAAATGGCTTCGCTAATAGCCATCCCAGTACCATTATCAAAAACTTGATAAATCAATACTCGATCTGCTTTTAAAATTCTTTGAACTTCAGTAACGGCTGTTTGGAGAATTTCTTGAAGTTGTAGAGCCTGACTAATTTTTAGGGTAACTTCGGAAAATAACTTGACTCTTTGATGTTGCCGATGAAGTTCTACTTCTGCTAGTTTCAAAGGTGTAATATCTCTCAAAACTAATAATTTGTAGTTGGGTGATAAATTATTTATGATCTGATACTCTAGGGTTTTAATTTTGCCATTGGCAGAACTGATTTGAACTTCTTTAATTTTTTTTTCTTCTTGATGAACAGAGTTACTCGTCATCTGTTCTTTGCTTTCTGGGGTTATATAATCAAAAATTGACTTTTCAATCAGTTTTTCTTGAGTAGAGTTCAAAAGTTTGCAAGCTAATGTATTGACTTTGACAAAACGATTTTGGCGATCGATTAGGGCAATCGCTTCAAAAGAACTTTTAAATATAGCTTCAAACAATGATTTCTCTACTGGAAATTTCCCTACTACCCCCATAGCCAAAAATAAGCTAAGTTTAAATTTTTATTAACTAATTTTAACTGATATTAAGTTTTTTGTAATGATAGAAATTTTAAACAATGTAGGGGCTGAATATATTCAGCCCCTAGTGTTGAAGACTCTTATTCAGAATCAGCATTTTCTGAAGATCAATTACCAAGAGGACGAATATTGGTAATTGTTCCTCCCATGCGAGCAATACGCTGCATTTCTGCATTCATACGACTATAAGGAACTTGTATGGAAACGGTGCTACTGGTACGAAAAGGATAACTGTTGTTATCATTTTGTTCATTTTGCTTTAATCCAGTTACCTCATACACAAAAATACGATTTTTTGATGAGGAATTAGAGCTACCATTGACTGAAGATATACCTAACATATTTTTGACAACTCCTAATGTTAAAGACTATGCGAGGGTTACACTAGCAACTTTACCACCCATTTTCTGGATTTTTTGCAAAGTCTCTGATAATTGCTCGTAGGGAACTAACCAAGCTTTACTAACTCGACGCACTTTAGGGTATCTAGGTAAACTCATGGATGCAACTTCGATCCGGTAAATACGACCTTCACGAGTTGAATTTCTGAAAGTTTGATTGGGAGCTACATTGCGACTAGAGGGAAGATAACCCCAACCTTCGCTACCCCCAGAAGGAGCAATCACCGCAGAAACTTTATTAAGAGCTAAGTCCTTAGCTAAACGAGATGACTTTCCAGCCAATTGAGAGCGATCGCTGTTGGCATAGCCTCTATATAACTGGAACATCCGTGTAAAGCCAGCGATTTTTTGTTGAGTTTGAGTAGCAAAACCTCTGTAATAGGGAACGATACTATCGCCAAAATTTTCTTCGTATTCCGCAGAATCTATGTAAGAATCAATATCTGCATCAAAACCTTTATTTTGATATAGATCGAGATGCTCAATTACCTCTGATTCATCATAAGGAGCGCGGCCCAATAGGTGCTTGATATTTAATTCAATTACCCTAGTTTGGAAGCTATTGTAAAGGAATTTAGTTTTATACAATTCTGACTTAGCTACCGCACGAACGAAGTCACGAACAGTCATCGAACCATTGCATAACAAGGATTCTGCTCCCGTAAGACGCTCGGATTTCATGATATAGTCATTGCCGAGAACTTGTCTATAAACTGCTTGAATTACTGCTTGAGTATCCTCATTAGTTGCGTTGGGACGTAATTCTACGGGTTCAAAATCATTAAAGGCAGAAACTCCTAAACGAGATGCTGCTAATGTAATTGCCACTTATTTTTTCTCCTTTAAATATGGATTGTTAATTTGCTATAAAACATTTAAGCATTACTAATGCTCAAAACTCTACAACCACTTTTATTCAGTTTTTGCAGAGTCAAAGAAAGTCTGTCATAGGGAACTACATATTCTTTAACACTGCGACGAAGTTGAGGTGCACGCCCTTTAGCTCCCTGAGTTACTCGTAACCGGTATGAATTTCCTCGTTCATCTGTAGCTGAACCAGTAAGATTACGTCCATTATTGGAAGTATAAATAGGACTTGCTACGTTACGAGCTAAATCATAGGTTAAACGAGCACTACCGCTATTGCTTTGGGCGCGATCGCTATTGGCATAGCCTCGATATAATTGGAACATACGAGTAAATCCAACCATTTTTTGCCCTGGTTGAGAAGAAAAGCCCCGATAGTAAGGAACAATATTCTCACCAAAATTCTCGACATACTCATTAGAGTCAATGTAAGAATCAATATCTGCATCAAAACCTTGAGTTTGATAGATATTCAAATGCTCAGTAATTTCGGATTCGTCATAAGGAGCGCGACCGAGTAAATGTTTAATATTTAACTCAATAGTCCGAGGATGATAGCTGTTATAGAAAAATTTTGATTTATATAGTTCTGATTTGGCTACTGCTCTGGCAAACTCTCTTACAGAGATAGAACCATTACATAATAAAGATTCTGCACTGATGAGACGTTCAGATTCCATCAGATGATCGTTACCAAGTAATTGTCGGTAAACTGCTTTAATAACAATTTGTGCATCTTGACGATCTGAATTAGCTCGTAGTTCGATAGGACTAAAGTCATCGAAGGCAGAAGTTCCCAGACTGGATGCTGCTGCTGTAATTGCCATTCTATTATGTCCCTAATTTAACTAAATTTTTTTGTCTTTAAAAAAATTGCTCGGAATAAACAGAAACCATACTCTGGTCAGCCATCTATTCCGAGCCAATCGAATAAACCTTAGCTTAAAGCATTAATGGCATAATCGATATAAGAGTTAGCTTCTGAAGCAGAATCACCAGTTAAACCGTGATTACCTTTGATGTACTTGAGAGCTTCGATGTACCAGCTAGGAGAAAGCTCAAAGCTACGGTTGATTTCATCAACACCGGCAATTAAATACTCGTCCATAGGACCTGTGCCACCTGCAACTAAGCAGTAGGTAACCATACGAAGATAGTAACCGATGTCACGGGCACATTTAGCTTTACCACGAGCATCAGATGCGTAGTTAGCACCAGGAGTGCTGGTAGTATAAGGGAATTTGCTATATACAGCAGAAGCAGCACCATCAACTAAACGTTGAGCATTGGAGCTTAAGCTACGAGCTGCTTGTAAACCGGCATTAGCTTGACGGTAACGACCAAAAGCTACTTGGAGTTCGGTGCTGCTCAAGAAACGACCTTGAGAATCTGCTGAGGATACGGCTTCGGTTAAAGGAGTTTTCATTGTCTGGTTATTTTCCTATTAATCTAATAAATGTCTTTTGTACTTTTAAATTTGTCTCGCTTGGAAAAGCGATGATTTCGTCTGTCGATTTACTGCAATTAAGCAACAGCAGAAGCAGCGCGATCAAAGTAGCCAGCGATTTCAGAAGCTAAAGCGCTACAATCTCCGGGGGTAATACCAGCAGGATCGTTAACGATAGCTAATGCCGCATCCTTCATTTTTTGTACGCCAACGGAAACAGAAGAACCAGGAACGCCTAAAGCTTGGTAGGTTTCACGAAGTCCGTTTAAGCAACGATCTTCTAATACACTTGCGTCGCCAGAGAAGGTTGCATAGGTAACATAACGTAAAATGATTTCCATGTCACGTAAACAAGCAGCCATACGACGGTGGGTGTAAGCGTTTCCACCAGGAGTAATCAACTGGGGTTGTTCGTCAAACAAAGAGCGAGCAGCGTTGGTAACAATTGCAGAAGCACTACCGGTCATACGGTTAACAGCATCAATACGCTTGCTGCCGTCGCCAACCATGCTGGAAAGAGCATCTAATTGCTCGTTAGATAAAAATTCACCTCTGGCATCTGCCTGAGAAACAACTCTAGTGAATGCGTCGAACATTAAAGTTTCTCCTAAATTTTGAATTTGACGTAAATAGACGTAAATAAAGTAATCTCAGAAAATTGAATCCTGACTTAATTTTCTAAAGCTCAACATCAAGTAAAACAAAAAAATCAATAATTAATTTTCTTGTTCCGAATAAAACTCGAAAGTTAGCAATGGTAATTGTTTTTAGTAAGAGATTCATTAATCTTTGAACTTGCTCACTATTCAACCAATGTCTTTGTGCAATTTCCGTGCAATTATTCAAATTAAACGTAAAGTTTTGTTGCTTTTTATGAATAAAAACAAATAAAACTTAAAAAGATAGAAATTCAAGTCAAGTATTGAAAATGTGATATGATTAGATTTATTAGTCTTTAAAGACATTAGCCATTACTAATGTCCTGAGCAAAGTTTTACTGGAATTAGTGCTTAAATAAACTTGTAAATTGCTTATATAGTAATTCTATTTGGGTTATAAACATAAATTTTTTTATGAACCGCACCAGAGCGCAGAGAGCGCAGAGAGAATAAGAGAGAGAAAAGTTTACAAATCATTTAGAAACGCTATATAGCTAATAATAATTTTAGGGTTTTATTGCTGACCTACAGGTAAGATAATAATAATAGGTAGGTGGTAGTATTTATGATTAGGCAACAAATAGGCGAAAGTTTTCATTGCAAAGAATCTGACTGTATTCTTCCTTATCAAGGACTAACTTTAGAACAAGTAGAAAATAATAGGCACAAATACGGTATTAATGTGATTACGCCTCCAGAGCGCGATCCCTGGTGGTATTTATACTTAGAAAAATTTGCCGATCCAGTAATTCGTATCTTAATAATTGCTGCTTTGATTGCAATAATTGTTGGTATTTTTGAACAGGAATATACAGAAGCAATAGGAATTATTCTGGCGATTTTTTTAGCGACAACTTTAGCATTTCTCAACGAATATAAAGCATCTCAAGAATTTGATTTACTCAATCAAGTTTATGATGAGGTGAAAGTCAAAGTTATTAGATTCGGAAAATTTACCACTATTCCCCGTCGAGATATAGTAGTAGGAGATATAGTTTATATAGAGCAAGGAGACGAAATACCTGCTGATGGTTTAGTTTTAGAAGCTGTATCGTTACAAATAGACCAATCTAAAATTACTGGGGAATCTGAAGTTGTATCCAAATTTACCCAAGAACAAACTACTACCCTACATTTAGAGGATTCAACCTACCCTAGCTATAATGTTTATCGTGGCACCATAGTTGCCCAAGGTCACGGTTTATGCGAAATTATCAACGTAGGAGATTATACCGAAATAGGTAAACTTGCTATTGCTGTTGCGAGTATTGATAACGAACAAGAAACACCATTAAATATACAATTAGAAAAACTAAGTAAACTCATCGGCATAGTAGGTTTTTCTGTTGCGATTTCTATATTTATTGCCTTACTGGTAAGAAGTTTTATCACGGGAGATTTAACTCTTACTTCTGGGCAATGGTACTTTTTTAATCTATTTATGATAGATGTGGGTGTAATACTTATTCCTGTTTGGTTGCCTATTTTAGAAGATGCTTTAAACCTAATTAATCCTGAATTTTCTATTCCTAATTCTCCTTTTAAAAGCTGGTTAATTAGTATTAGTATAGGTGTGGCAATTCTCTTAGCCGGATTAGGAATTGCTTATCCTCTAGAATTAATTGCTGCTGAAAATTTGCCACCTCAATACGTAATCACAGCTTTAATTCAATATTTTATGGTAGCAGTAACAATTATTGTCGTTGCTGTACCTGAAGGTTTAGCCATGAGTGTCACTTTGTCTTTGGCATATAGCATGAAAAAAATGGCTGCTACTAACAACTTAGTCAGAAAAATGCACGCCTGTGAAACCATAGGAGCAGCTACAGTAATTTGTTCTGATAAAACTGGTACTTTAACTTGCAATCAAATGCATATTCATCAAGTACATTTTGAATGTTTACAATGTGATGCCATTAATGGAATTTGTGATTGTCAAAGTTTAGTTGCCGAGGCCATTGCTGCCAATAGTACGGCAGATTTAGAGAAAAAAATAGATAAAAAACCAACTGTTATTGGTAATGCCACGGAAGGAGCTTTATTATTATGGTTAGATAGTTTAGGAGTAGAATATATTAATTATCGCAATCAATTTCAAGATATTTCACAAATTATTTTTTCTTCAGAGAAAAAATACATGGGAACTTTAGGTTATTCTCCAATTTTAGGCAGTAATATTTTACATATTAAAGGTGCGCCAGAAGTTGTCTTAAATCGTTGTACTCAAATACTTGCTCCAGATGGTTTAAAAATTATTACAGATCGAGAATCCATTTTAAAAAGTGTGAAAGAATATCAAGAAAGAGGGATGCGAACTTTAGCTTTTGCCTATGATATTTTGTCAGGAGAGGTAAAGGAATCTGATGATTTAGAAGATGTAGATAATGATTTAATTTGGTTAGGTTTTGTGGCTATTATAGATCCCCTCAGAAAAGAAGTACCAGAGGCAATTCATCGCTGTTTACAAGCAGGAATTGGGGTAAAAATAGTGACTGGAGATAGTCCAGAAACTGCTCAAGAAATTGCTCGTCAAATTGGTTTGTTAACTCCAGAAGATTTAGAAGATCATAAACATTTATATTTGACAGGTAAGGAATTTAATTTATTATCAGAAACAGAAGCAAAAGAAGCTGTAAAATCTTTAAAAGTATTGTCTCGTGCCTGTCCTTTAGATAAGTTAAAATTGGTAGAGCTATTACAGGAAAATGGTGAAGTTGTTGCCGTAACTGGAGATGGAACAAATGATGCAGCAGCATTAAAAAAAGCCCAAGTTGGGTTATCTATGGGTAGTGGTACGGCAATATCGAAGGAAGCAAGCGATATTATTTTATTAGATGATTCTTTTGGTAGCATTGTTAATGCTGTAATTTGGGGTAGGTCTTTATATGAAAATATTCAGCGTTTTATTCTGTTTCAATTAACTATTAATGTAGCGGCTTTAGGGGTAGCATTTTTAGGCCCTTTTATTGGTATTTCTTTACCTTTAACTGTTACTCAAATGTTATGGGTTAATTTAATTATGGATACTTTTGCGGCCTTGGCTTTAGCAACTGAACCACCCCACGATCAAGTTATGGAAAGAATGCCCCGCAATCCAGAATCTTTTATTATTTCTGATGTTATGACTAAAAATATTATGATTACTGGTGGCAGTTTTCTGGTATTTTTAGTTGGGTTTTTATTATATTTGCGTCAAGGCGGTGGGATTACTAATTATGAATTATCTGTCTTTTTTGCAGTTTTTGTATTGTTACAATTTTGGAATTTATTTAATGCCCGTTGTCTTGGTTTAACTCAGTCAGCTTTTTCTGGTTTGTGGGAAAATAAGGCTTTTGTTGCTATTGCTGCAAGTATATTTTTTGGACAAATATTAATTATTCAATTTGGAGGTACTATTTTTAGAACTGTACCTTTATCGATGAGGGATTGGTTATTAATTATTTCTGGTACTTCTATTATTCTTTGGCTTGGGGAATTATATCGTTTTTATCAAAGAAAAATAATTAATTAATTCTTAAAGAGAAACCTCTCGATATATAGAGCAAAATGTAAAAACTGAATTAAAATTAAGTTGAAGTCAACTACTAATATTAAAGCAAATGTCTGTTGAATTTCGGTTCCATTCTAGAAAAGCTGTTGAAGCCGCAGCATTACTATTAAAGTTACATGGTAAGCCAATGAAGTATTTAGGCTTACTAAAAATGCTGTATATAGCAGATCGTATTACTTTGGAACGTATGGATCAGCCGATTACTGGAGATAATTTTGTATCAATGAAATATGGGCCAGTTTTGAGTGGTGTTTATGACCTACAGCCATTTTCGATCAAGTGTGCCACGGAAAAGCTATCGAAAAGGCTCAAAGT
>CAYPSO010000082.1:0-21042 GCA_964413275.1 uncultured bacterium
GATGATACCAGTTTAACTTAAACTCTCGTGTTATTTCTGCACTCTACCACTAGTGTTTAAAATTACATTCTTAGATTTTATTATGTCTGATAATAAAATCTAAAATTAGAGAAAAATTTATTTTTAGAGTGACTGTTAAGAGCAAAAAATGAAACCCCAAATTATTGTTTGTGGATTAGGTAGAAGTGGATATAAAATTTTTTGCTTACTAAGACAACAAGGAGCAGAAGTAATCGGCATTAGCAATCGCCCTATACCGGGGGAGCATAATGAAGATATAATCATAGGAGATTTAAGAGCTGGAGCAACTTTAATTCATGCAGGATTACAAAATGCCCATACCTTAGTTCTAGCTAGTAATGATGATGCTCTCAACCTTGCTATTCTAACCCAAGCAAAAATGATTAATCCCCATATTCGTATTATTAATCGTCTTTTTAATCAAACACTAGGAGATAGATTGGATCTGACTTTGACAGATCATGTAACTATGAGTGTATCTGCCTTAGCTGCTCCAATTTTTACTTTTGCTGGATTAGGAAATCAGGCAATAGGTCAATTGCGTTTATTTGAGAAAACTTGGCCGATTCATGAAGAAATTATTCATGAAAATCATCCTTGGTTAGGTCATAAATTGAGCGAATTATGGGATAACCCTTCCAGAATGCTCATTTATTATTTACCAGCCCAAGGAGAAACCGACCTAATTTCCGCAGTAGTTAATGATGTGAGACTCAATATAGGGGATCATCTCATCATCGGTACTCAGCCGAAATTTAGTAGTAAGCGTCGTTGCGACTTGCGAAAATTCTTTAAAGCTATTACTAATTTACGCTATCTTCAACGTCATGCTCGCCCTGTGGCGATCGTTACTCTATTATTATTAATAATAATTTTAATCGCTACTTTTACCTATGTATGTGTAAATTTAAACACATCAATAGTTGATGCCTTATATTTTAGTGTTGGTATGATTACAGGTGCGGGAGGACAAGAAGAAGTAGCCGAGCAAGCTCCTGATAGTATTAAAATCTTCACAGCTATCATGATGATACTAGGAGCGGGAGTAATTGGTATATGTTATGCTCTGATCAACGATTTTATCCTTGGTAGTCGTATTAGTGAATTTTGGGATGTAGCCAGAGTACCCACCCGTAATCATTACATTGTTTGTGGTTTGGGTGGTATCGGAATGCAAATTGTACGACAGTTAATTAGTCAAGGTTATGAAGTAGTAGTCATCGAATCCGATCCCCAGAATCGCTTTCTTCATACTGCTAGGTCCTTAGATGTACCTATTATTAGGGAAGATGCTACCCTAGCCGACACCCTCAAAACTGCTAATATTTATAAAGCAGAAGCCTTGTTAGCAGTTACCAGTAACGATATGACTAACGTAGAAATTGGCTTAACAGCAAAAGCAGTATCTCCTAAACTATCAACGGTGATTCGTTGCCAAGAACCACAATTTGCTCAGTCAGTCAAAGAAGTATTTGAATTTGAAACCGTACTTTCCCCCATTGAATTAGCAGCTCCTTCCTTTGCTGCTGCGGCTCTAGGTGGCAAAATCTTAGGTAATGGTATAACTGAAGAATTGCTTTGGGTAGCTTTAGCCACAATGATTACCCCCCGACATCCTTTTTGTGAAAAAGAAGTTAAAGATGCAGCCATGCAATCGGATTTTGTTCCTTTATATTTAGAAAGAAATAGTCAAACTATTCATGGTTGGGCTTTGTTAGAAATGAATTTGCGTGCGGGAGATGTATTATATTTAACCATGCCCGCTAATAAATTAGAGCAATTATGGCGGTTGCCACCTTCTGAATTAGCGATTACTTTTTAGCTTGATTGCATTAGCTTGAAATGTTCCGAATCAAAGATAGCAAAAAAGTCTTAAAATCAAGGATATTCCTGAAAATTATGACTAATGATCGCACTCATTAACTTTATATTGGTTTTTACTTTTGGTGCTTGTATTGGTAGTTTTCTCAATGTGGTAATCTACCGTTTACCTGCTAAATTATCTCTAATTCATCCCCCTTCTCGTTGTCCAAAATGCTTACATCAACTGGGAATGACGGAAAATGTCCCCATACTCGGCTGGTTATGGTTAAAAGGCCGTTGTCGTTGGTGTAAAACTCCTGTTTCCTTTCGTTATCCCCTGATAGAAGCAGTTACCGCAGGGCTATTTTGTCTAATATTTTGGCAATACGATTTAACCATCACGACAGTAGGTTATTGGGTTTTTTTAAGTTGGCTCTTAGCTTTATCTTTAATCGATTTAGATACCATGACTTTACCCAATAATCTGACTCAACCGGGTTTAGTTGTAGGGCTATTATTTCAAGGTATAATTGGTTGGCACAACGGACAAATAGCTTCTCAATTGATGTTTGGCATTGCCGGCATGGTTTTGGGTATTTGGTTATTAGATATTATTAATCTTATTGGAAGCTTAATCATTGGACAACCTGCCATGGGTGGTGCAGATGCTAAACTATTAGGAATGATTGGAGCTTGGTTAGGTTGGAAATATGTACTTGTTTCTGCCTTTTTAGCCTGTGGCGTTGGCTCATTAATCGGCGGAGGTGCGATCGCCCTTAAATTAA
Source organism: uncultured bacterium (assembly GCA_964413275.1). Lineage (GTDB taxonomy): Bacteria > Cyanobacteriota > Cyanobacteriia > Cyanobacteriales > JAABRE01 > JAABRE01. Next base: position 2,610 of record CAYPSO010000082.1, read on the forward strand.
TTTCCCGTCGTCAACCTATTCCCTTTGGGCCTTTTCTCGCTTTAGGTGCAGCTTTGACTGTATTCTGGGGTGAAGCAATTATCTCAACCTACTTCAATTTATTTTTTAACTTTAACATTTAGATTTATGGTCAATTTTTCTAGACGCAAATTTTTAACTCTAGCTGGGGCAACTGCAACTAGCACTATTTTAGCTTCTCCTTTACAAAAATTATATGCTAGGGCAAATAGTGGCAAATCCTTATTTACTAAGGGTTTTGGAGAGCTACAAAAAGACCCTAATGGTATTTTAGATTTACCTCAAGGTTTTGAGTATCGAGCCTTTTCTCGCACTGGGGAAATTATGACTGACGGAAAACCTGTACCGGGTAATCATGATGGTATGGCGGCTTTTCAAGGAGAAAATAACACTACTATTTTAATCCGCAACCATGAATTGACATCCGAACATCCCACACCAGTAATTGCTCCTAAAGAGAAAATGTATGATAAATTAGCTAAAGCTGGCACAACTACCCTAATAGTAGATGGGGATCGTCAGTTAATTAAACATTATGTATCCTTAGCCGGTACTATTCGTAATTGTGCAGGTGGCAAAACTCCTTGGAATAGTTGGATTAGTTGTGAAGAAGATGTTTCCATTCCTATTGCTAACTCTATTGAACGCAAACATGGTTATAATTTTGAGGTTAAAGGTGATGGTAGCATTGCCGAGCCGATACCTTTAATTGCGATGGGTAGATTTTATCATGAGGCGATCGCAGTTGACCCAAAAACAGGTTATATTTATCAAACTGAAGATCGTGATGATAGCTGTATTTACCGTTTTCGCCCCAAGGAATTTGGTAATCTCCAAGCTGGAGGTATTCTTGAAGCTTTAGCCATTAAAGGTAAACCTAAATTTGATACTAGCACTAATTTATCTGTCAATGAAACGATGGAAGTGGAATGGGTACAAATCGAGCAAGTCGATCCAGATACTGATACAGTACGTTATGAAGCTCAGGATAAAGGTGCAGCCATCTTTAAACGGGGAGAAGGAGCTATTTGGGCTGAGGATAAATTTTATTTTACTTGCACCACTGGAGGAAAACCGGGTTTAGGTCAAATATTCCGCCACGATCCTGTGAAAAATAGTCTTGAATTATTTGTAGAATCTAATAGTAGGGAAATGTTAGATCATCCTGATAATTTAACTATTAGTCCTTTTGGAGATTTAATAGTTTGTGAAGATGGTTGGGGTGAACAATTTTTAGTGGGAGTTAATTCAGAAGGACAATGCTATCGTTTAGCCAAAAATGCATTTAATGATAGTGAAATGGCAGGTATCTGTTTTTCTCCAGATGGCCAAACTATGTTTGTTAATATTCAAAAACCTGGTATTACTTTAGCGATTTGGGGCAATTGGAACAAATAAAATCTTAATTTTTTTCAGTTGATAAAAATATTGACCTTTCAGGCTAAAATTCGGTTATAATGCAAATTCATGGAGAGGTGGCAGAGCGGTTGAATGCGACGCACTCGAAATGCGTTAAGGGGGAAACTTCTTCGTGGGTTCAAATCCCACCCTCTCCGTTTGTCAGATTGCTTTATTCGTGGGATTTGAACCAACAAAAAAGCTTTTACCCCTTAACGGTTTGACTCAATTCTGACTCATTTTATAATATATCCTTATAAAATTTATAAAACAATAAGCAAAAATACTTAGATATTTTTTATCTAAGTAAAAAAAGCACAAGCAACTAATAAATGAGTTTAATCTGGTCAACATCGAGATTAATAAACTTGGTTTATCGGTATTTTTTCTCCCTTGTTTAGAACAAAAAATTAAATAAATTGGAATAGCTTTTCCATTTATGGTAAGGACTATTCCCAATAAATTATGTCCATTTACAACCGCTTGGTGCGGCTGGACTTGTCGGGAAACCCGACAAGTCGCCGCATCCGCTTTTTTCCAACGTCCACTATACCAACTCCAAGTACAACGTAATCGCTTTCCTACTCTGTCAATTACACTATCATCTAGGCTTTTTGGGCATTTTGCGCTAGTGTTTGATTCAGTGTATTGATAAATATTTATGAAATCGGTAAAAGATAAATTAAACCAAGAATCAGAAAATGAAGAAATAAAACCTTCGTTATGGCAACAAGTTAAAGAAAACGGGCAAATTATTTTAATTGCTTTAGTTATAGCCTTTTTATTACGTATTTTTATCGCAGAACCCCGTTTTATACCTTCTGAATCTATGTATCCTAGTTTAACAAAAGGCGATCGCCTGATTATCGAAAAAGTTTCCTATCGTTTTCATGCCCCCAATCACGGAGATATAATTGTTTTCCAACCGCCAACCCAATTACAAATGCAGGGATATGATCAGGATCAAGCTTTTATTAAAAGAATAATTGCTACAGAAGGAGATACAATCGCCATCAATGATGGGGTAGTATATGTGAATAATAGACCTTTACAGGAAAGTTATATTGCCGAAGCACCACAATATAATATGTCTGCTATGAGAATCCCACCTGATTCCTTATTTGTTATGGGAGATAACCGAAATAATAGTAATGATTCCCATATTTGGGGATTTTTACCAAAAACTCAGGTGATTGGTAGGGCAGTTTTTCGTTTTTGGCCATTATCTCGTATTAGTGGAATTTAGGAAAAGGATGAATTATGAATTATGAATTATGAATACAGACAGATAAGTATCTAGACAAAATTAATAGTAGGGTAGGCAATGCTTACTGAAAAGCTGAAACTATTATTTAGATATTATTGTAAGCATTGCCTACCACTCAAGTTTTATATAATTAATTTAGTCCAACTACTTAACAGCTAACTTCTAATTCCTAATCTTAATTAGGCTCATAAACAGATGCTGATATTCCCATTGGTTGGACTTTTCTGACTAATCTATTGGCATCTTCTTTATTAATAAATGCTCCTAATTGGATACGTTTGCCTGCTGGAAATTGAACTAAATAAGCATCTGGAATAACCTTTCTGGCTGTTAGTAAAGTTTTCTCACCTTTATATTCAACAAATACATAATAATATTTTTTATTTAATTCTGAAACGGAAGTTGAAGCAGGAGTATCATCATAATTATCGGTTTGGGATGATATTTTATCTAAAACAGGGTTTAGTAAAGCTTTAGCTAAATTTTCGTTAGGAGTCTCACTAGGCTGAGATTGAGGTTGAGTAGTGGTATCATTTTTATCTACATCTAAATCAATATTTGATTCAGATTTATTGATAGTAGCTTTTTGATCGGTTTTAACTTCTATGGTGCTGAGATTATTTAATTTAAGACTTAAAAATTCTGACTCAGCTAAATTAGGATTATCTAAAACAGGTGGCTTTTTTTGTGATTCAGAGATTACAACACTAGAGTCAGTAGATTCATTAACAAATAAAACTTTTAACCAAGGTAATTTAGCCCAAGTTTTTTGAGGAATAAAAGTCAAACTGAGCAAACTAAAACCTAAAAGTAACATAACTATCGAGCTAATACCCCAAGGAGTTTTAATAGGAGTTAGTAAAGGGCGATCGCTATCGGCTAATAAATCATTTTCTGCTAAACTACTTAATAGTCTGGCAGAAGATTCTAAATAATCTTCTGGTGCTGATGTTTCTCCGTTATTAGTGTTTGATAAATCTTGTTCTGGTTGATGTACTAAACCAATAATTTCCTCTAAATCCAAAGATTCAATGGGAATTACTTGAGGAGTCGTGGGAGTATAATTAGGCGAACCAGAATCTTTATGTTTTACCCTTCTATATCTATTTAATTCGTTTTCTATCTCTAAATCTAAACTATCTAAAGCAGCTTTCAAAGCAGGATTAAGTTGAGTAGGACTTTCTTGTGTCAACAATGAAGATGATGTTGTTATCTTAGATGGAGATTTAGTCATTTTAATATTATAAATTATTAATTATTTAACTATTAATTATCAATGTCTTTAAATTCTTTGCAACAATTATTAGCAATTTTAGAAAATCAATCAAGTTGGCAAAATGTTCGCATTTTGAAGCTATGCCGAGAATCTTGGTTAAATTTAGTTGGTGCAAAAGCCTATGAATATAGTCGCCCACTGTATATTAACCGTAAAATACTTTATTGTGCGACTTCTAGTTCGACTTGGGCGCAAAATCTTTCTTTACAAAGATATTTTTTACTAAAGCAAGTTAATACTACTTTATCCTTAGATTTAATTGATATTCGTTTTTCTCCGGCTCAATGGTATTATCGCAATTTGAATCTTGAGGTTGAACCTCCTTCTCTACAAAAGCAACCGAGCTATATCCCACCTATTGAAACTGTTTCTTCTTCTAAGCCGCTCAATAAAGAAAATGTCGCTCAAAATTGGTTAGAAACCTTAAAAAAACGTTCTGAAAACCTTCCCCTTTGTCCAAAATGTCAAGTGCCTACTCCTGTGGGTGAAATAAAACGTTGGGGTGTGTGTATGCACTGTTTTAATAGTTAATGCTAAACTTCTGTAAAATACCCTCCTATGCAACAATGATAATGAATTATAAGTTAAAGGAAAAAATACGAGCTTTATGAAAATTGGCGATCGCATTAGAGTAAAAGAATCTGTTATGGTTTATCATCATCCCAACAGCAAACAGAAACCTTTTGATATTAAGGGAATGGAAGGAGAAATAGTTGAGGTTATTGATAAACCAGTGACTGCTACTCTACCAATTAAAGTAAAATTTGATAAAAAATTTTCTGCCCATCTGCGGGAGGATGAAGTGGAAGTTATTGGTTAATTTATTAGTTAATAGTTGATAGTTAATCATTGATTGCTATTTGTTAACTATTAACTAATTCGATTAAAATTTTGGCACAATTTGCGATCGCACCTAAATGAGCTATTTCAAATCCATGAGTATTTTCTGTCGGGAATGCTAAACAAGCTGCCCTAGAAACATGACCAAATTTCATGGCAATGGAAGCATCACTACCAAAACCACTAATTACCGCTAATTGTAGATCTATTTCTGCGTTTTTCGCTGCTGTTCTTATTTCCTGATTTAATCCTTCATCATAAATACCATAACCATCCTGAGATAATAATACTGGTTTTTTACCTGTTTCTAGGGGATATTCTGAAGATATGGGACATATTTCTGAGGCAATTAAAGCATCTAATTTATGATTTTGAGTAAAATAAAGTGCGCCAATTGCTCCTACTTCTTCTTTAGCAGAAGCTACTAAATAAATATTACTTTCTGGCTCTTTAATTTGTTGTGCTAATTGTAATAAAATCGCCACTGAAGCTTTATTATCTAAGGTATAACTACCAATATAATCTTTAATTCTAATTGGTTTTTTGCGATGTTTTCCGACTACAACTCTACTTCCGACTCTTACTCCTGATTCATCTAATTCTGCTAAACTTTTCTTTGTTACAACCCAACTATTTTCCCATAACAAAGCTTGATTTTCTTGCTGTACTTTTTGAGGTGATTCGTGGGAAACATGACGAGAACCAAAAGATAAAATACCGCTAATTGTTTTACTATCTCCTAATATATCTACTACTCCTTCTCCATAAACCCAAGGAAATGAGCCGCCTAATTTTCTAACTTGTAAACAACCATCATAATCAATGGCTTTAACTATTGCTCCGATTTCATCTTTATGAGCTGTAATAGCGATGGATTTTTCTTTATTTTTACCTTCTATTTTCGCCATGATATTTCCTGCTCTATCTTGCCAAGTTTCTACACCTAAATCTTTAAATTTTGCTAATAAAAATTCATCTATTTCTCTCTCAAATCCACTAGGAGAATGATGTAATACTAATGCTTCAATCAGGTTAAATAATTCGTCATAATTACTCATTATCAATTTTTTATATTTGTCAATAAAAAATTATTTTAGCATTACCTTCTTAAGAAATACAAACCAAATTGGTAAGGTGGGTAAATTATGAATGTTAATTACTTTTATCCTCTATTAAAAAGTATTTGCCTACCCTACAACTGCATAGCACCAATTAGGTTTTGAGTCCAAGGATCGAGATTATCTAGAGGAGAAATAGTGAATTGGTTTCTTTTTCAATTGAATTTAATAAAGACTGCACTAAACGCTAACGCTCACTAATTGATAAATTTAAAACTTGTTTTTCTAATTGTTTTAGTATCATTATTTAATCCCTATAAAGCTTCTTTTTTGATTATAATATTATGTGATAACTATTACTTTCTTAAAAAAAATGTCGGTAAGGAGAATAGGTATAATATTTGGGATAAGAATCAAGTCTAGCATGAAGCCAATAAACACCATTGTACGCTTTAGTTCTATCTATAAAAAAATAGGGTAGCTAATTCTACCCTATTTTTAAAGAATTATTGTCTGATATGTGAACTTATACGGCAACTGCTTTTTTAGTAGTTGCAGCTAATTCGCCTTTAGCATATTTAGCAGCATAATCCTCAAGAGTCATTTGCTTGATCTTGCTTGCATTGCCAGCAGTCCAGAATTGTTGATAACGATCTAAACAAACTTGCTTCATGTACTTCATAGAAGGCTTCATGAAGTGACGAGGGTCAAAGTTAGAAGGATCTTTAGCAGCAGCTTCACGGATAGCAGCCGTGATAGCTAAACGGTTGTCAGTGTCAATATTTACTTTACGAACACCACTCTTAATACCTTTTTGAATTTCTTCTACAGGTACACCATAGGTCTCAGGAATTTTACCGCCATATTGGTTGATCATATCCAACCATTCTTGAGGTACAGAAGAAGAACCATGCATTACTAAGTGAGTGTTAGGTAACTTAGCGTGAATTTCTTCAATACGGCTAATAGCTAAAATTTCACCAGTAGGCTTACGGGTAAATTTGTAAGCACCATGAGAAGTACCAATAGCAACAGCTAAAGCGTCAACTTGAGTTTTCTCAACAAATTCTACAGCTTCAGTGGGATCGGTTAACAATTGATCTTTACTGAGAGTACCTTCAAAACCATGTCCGTCTTCCGCTTCACCTTGACCAGTTTCTAGAGAACCTAAACAACCAAGTTCACCTTCTACACTAGCGCCAACAGAGTGAGCAACTTTAACTACTTCGGCTGTAACACTAACATTATATTCAAAACTAGCAGGGGTTTTAGCATCAGCTTGTAAAGAACCATCCATCATTACACTGGTAAAACCATTACGAATAGCTGAATAGCAAGTTGCAGGGCTATTACCATGATCTTGATGCATGGCAATAGGAATATGGGGATAAGTTTCTACGGCAGCTAAAATTAAGTGACGGAGGAAATTTTCTCCAGCATAGCTACGTGCGCCACGAGAAGCTTGTAGAATTACAGGACTGTCAGCCTCATTAGCCGCGTCCATAATTGCTAAAATCTGCTCTAGGTTATTAACGTTAAATGCAGGAATACCGTAATCGTTTTCTGCTGCGTGATCTAACAGCAGTCTCATTGGAACTAGCGCCATAGATGTCCTCCTAAACTATTTTGTTTTCTTTAGTTTGTCAAGAAAATTAATTCTATTATGTATCAATCTTAAGATATTTTTCATCTTTTGACTAATTGTTTTTTTTCTTGAAGAAATATGTTATTGGTTAAAGTTTTTCTGTTGTTCTTTACTAAACTCCTATATCATTAAAGTGTAGGACTGTCAATGTTTAGGACAGACAAAAATGATTTTATTTGAGGATCGCCTTGATGCAGGGAAACAGTTAGCTAAATTAATTACCAAAAAACTCAAAAGCAATAAAGCTGAGAAAATTCCAGTAGTTTATGCTTTACCTCGTGGCGGCATTCCTGTAGGGGCTGCGATTGCCCAGGAGCTTTGTTGTCCTCTTAGTATAATAGTTTCCAAAAAAATATCTTTACCAAGTAATCCTGAATTGGCACTGGGAGCTACTACTGCGGATGGTCATACGGTTTGGTGTCAATCTCAATTTCTTCAAAGTATTTCTGGTGATCAACTTAAAGAAGCTTTCAATTATGCCCAACAAAAAGCCCTTAAACAGTGGGAATTTTTTGCAGAATATTGTCCAGAAGTTGATTTTAAAAAAGCAACTGCTATTTTAGTAGATGATGGTATTGCTACAGGGATGACCATGGCGGCGGCGGCAATTGCAATTAAAAAGCTTTGTCCTCAACAATTATGGATTGCTGCTCCCGTAGCTCCCAAAGAATTAATCCATGAATTAAAGAAATGGGGAGATAAAGCAATTATTTTAGATACTCCTCATCCTTTTCTCAGTGTAAGTCGGTTTTATCGTTTCTTCCCCCAAGTTTCTAGTAAAGAAGCTTTAGAAATATTAAAATCTCACAAATATAGCGGTTAGCGATTAGCGGTTAGCAATTAGCAATTAGCAATTAGCAATTAGCGATTAGCGATTACCTATTACCTATTACTTTTCTCTTCCCCCTCTTCCTCCTGACTACTAACTACTAACTATTTAGTTATTCGATTAAGTAACCAAAGAGAGGAAACTATTCCGGTAAAGTGAGCCAAAATAGTATTAGTATTAGCTTGTACTATTAATAAATCAATAGATTTCACTAATTTACCAGTATCTGCAACGACAGTAGCTTGAGGTACAGATAAAGATTTAGCTAAAACAATGCCGACAATTGCTTGAGCACCGAGAATGGTAAGTAACATTCCCGTTAAATTAACAATTAAGCCAAAACGAATGATTTGTATAGTATCCGATCTTTTAGGACGTAAACTAGGATCGGGATTTTTTAATTTGTTAGCAATAGCACTGTAGCGCAGGGCAAAATAAATCCCCACAGCCAAAGCTACTAATCCACAAGCCGCACAAAATAAGCCAAAACCCGTTCCTTTACTACTTTCTTCTGCTCCAGAACTAGCTAAAAGCAATATTACACTTGAGATAACTCCTAAAACTAGCTGTACCCAAAAACCTATAATTCCCGACCATTTTAAATTGGTTGAAACTTGTCTGACAGCAGGAGGTAGAGCAGATGAGGGAGTAAGATCGGAGTTTTTACTCATGAGTGTGTCCTAAAAAGATAGTTACTTTGATATTTTCGCAATTTTTGAGTTTAATGGCCGGGAATTTTATTTTATTTTAAATTTAATATGATAGATATTTTACAACAGTCTTCACCGGAATAGACTACACAAATGGTTAAGTAAGGTGAGCAAATTATTAATCATACCAATCATTATTGAGAAATCTTTGAGGAACTATGTATTGATTTTGATAATATCTTGATACTATATTTTTATGTTCTTGAATTGTCTTAGTAAAAATTTTATTATAGGCAAATAAAGTATTTAAAATCAATTTTCCATCAGTATCAAAGGTCTTATCTTTAATTGTGAACGTTTTTGGAATCAAAGATTGTATTAAACTAAAATATTCAATAATAACAATAACAAATAATAATTTATTATATAAAAAACAAGTCAGGAGATTAAATATGAAAGCAATTGTTATGAGAGGTTCTGGTGATATTAATGTACTTCAATTAGAAAATATATCAGAGCCAAAAATTACCAAACCTACTCAAATTTTAGTGCGACTTAAAGCTGCCGGGGTGAATCCCATTGATACTAAAATTCGCAGTCGAGGTACATTTTATCCCGAACAAATGCCCGCTATTTTAGGTTGTGATGGTGCTGGTGTTGTGGAGGCAATTGGTGCAGAAGTTACTAAATTTAAAGTGGGAGATGAAGTATATTTTTGTGACGGTGGTTTAGGAAAACAAGGTACAGGCAATTATGCTGAATTTGCGGTAGTTGAAGCAGATTTTGTGGCTTTCAAGCCTAAATCTTTATCTTTTGCTGAGGCTGCTGCTGCTCCTTTAGTTTTAATCACTGCTTGGGAAGCCTTATACGATAGAGGTAGATTAGAAGCAGGGCAAAAAATTTTAATCCATGCTGGTGCTGGTGGCGTGGGTCATGTGGCGATACAATTAGCTAAGATTAGGGGTGCTGAAGTTGCCACTACTGTGGGCAATCCTGATAAAGAAAGATTAGTAAGAGCTTTAGGTGCAGATTATCCGATTCTCTACAAACAAATTGATTTTGTTGAGGCTATTTCAAATTGGACTGAGGGAGAAGGGGTTGATTTAGCCTTTGATACTGTTGGTGGACAAACTTTTTTTGATACTTGTAATGCAGTGCGAGTATATGGAGATTTGGTTACAATTTTGCAACCCGATGGCAATTTAAAAGTGGCTCGTAATCGTAATTTACGAATTAGTTTAGAGTTAATGTTAACTCCAATGTTAATGAATATGGTTAAAGCTCAACAACATCAAGCAGATTTACTAACCCAGTGTGCTGATTGGATTGATGAAGGTAAATTAAAAATTCATCTGAGTCAGACTTTTCCTTTAGCTGAAGCCCGTTTAGCTCATAAAGCCATTGAAACTGGTTCAACTACTGGTAAAATTGCCCTGATTTGTAAGTAAATATTAAGCTAAATTTGTTGTGTCAATAACAACACTCAACAGATGAAAAAGGCTGAGTTAACTTAATTTGTATATATTATTATGGGGGTAATCAAAATGAAAAATAAAAAGATGGAACAAACGAGAGTCAAATTAAAAGTGGGTAATTTGGAAGTTTTTGGCACAATTGCAGTCATATCCAATGGTTATCGTTCAAGATTATCAGATTTAATCAATAATAATCATCAATTTATATCTCTAACAGATGTAGAAGTATATGAAGACAATAAAATAATCGACAAAACTCCTTTTATGTGCATTAATAAACAAGCGATTATCTTTTTCTGTGAATCTAATCCATCTGATGATAATAATCAAATATCGGATCAATTTGGTATGACAAATAAAGCAATCGCTTAAAGCGGCTCTTCGAGATTGCCTAAAATGGAGAAACAGCCACTTTTGCCCCCGAATATTTAGGCGCTAATATGGAAAGAATTGTTAGAGCAAGTCATAAACCTTGTTTTGTGACTTCTCGTGATTTTCAAGAAATTAATCGCCTGCTCGTGGCTTATGACGGTAGCAAAGTTATGACAAAGCTTTAGAAGCAACGCTTAATTTACCCGCTTTTAAAGGTTTAGAAGTGCATTTAGTTAATCTTGTTAAGCATAACTCAGAAGAAGGATTAAAGCGTCTAGAAACAGCGAAACAAATTTTACTTCAAGGAGGATTTGATCCCATTTGTCAGATTTTAAGAGGGGATACAGAAAAAGCTATTGCTGCTTATGTGGAAGAAAATCAGATTAATTTATTAATTATGGGAGCTTACGGCGATAGTCGTATTCGTCATTTAGTTATTGGTAGCACCACTGCACAAATGTTATCTAGTTGTAAAATTCCTGTTTTGTTATTTAGATAAAGTTTTATTGAAATAAATGAAAAACTATACTAATCAATAATCGCTAATGTTAAAAACAATTATTTGTATTATTATCAGTTTTTTTATATTTATTCCACCTGTTTTTGCCGTTACACCAGAATCCCAACAGGTTTCTTTAACTTTAGAAATATTGGAAAACCGTCTAGAATCACCTATTTTAATTGATGGTTTATCTACTATAGACTTACGTAATTTTATTATTAATCTAAGAGATGATAATTCGGATTTTCGCAATCAATTTTATCCATTAATTAAATCTAAACTTAATCAATCTAAACAAGCTTTAGGTATTGATTTAAGCAACTCTATAATTAAGGGTGATTTTCAAGCAAATAAGTTAGGATTGCAAGTTTCCTTAGAGCCTTCTATTCTATCCTCTGTTTTAACTCCTTTAGAATCAGAAAAAATAGATAATATTTTACCTTTTGTAAAAAATTCTCAGCAATTTATTACTTCTATTAATGTTTTTCGCAGTGTTATTAATCTATCTAATATTTATTTTTTTGGTAACACAGATTTTAGTAATACTTTATTTTTACAAAACTTAAATATTAACCAGGCCTATTTTAACGAATCTCTTAATTTCGATCGCAGTATTTTTTGTCACTTAGTTGATTTTAATAAATCCTTATTTAAGAAAGATATTATTCTTACTAATAGCTTTTTTTTAGATAAACTTAATTTTCAATATTCTCAATTTCAAGGTATCGCTGATTTTCAATCTACTAATTTTCAAGGCGTGACTAATTTTAGTCATGTTCAGTTTAATAAAATTGCTAATTTTACTAAAACTTCTTGGCAATCTCATGCTGATTTTAGTCATACTAATTGGCTAGATCGAGTTCTTTTTTCTAAAAGTATATTTACAGAATTAGTAGAATTTGCTTCGGCAACTTTTGAAGAGGCTGTTAATTTTCGAGATACTCTTTTTAATCAATCTATTAATTTTGCTGAAGTTAGTATTTTTGACTTGGTAGATTTTAGTAATGCCATATTTACTAATAATTCTTACATAAATGTCGATCGCCTTGCCTATCTATCAGAATCAGGTAAAATATTGGGAGACTCCGGTATTATTGGTAAGGCAATTTTAGTCCCCAGTTTAGATGGTAATAAAAATGTTTTTCGTAATTTAATTCGCAATTTCCGTACCTTAGAACAAATCTCTGATGCTAATTCCCTTGAATTTAACAGAAAACTATTACAACAAAAACAACTGAAAATTTTTATTAATGAATCTTTTCTTAGTATTAACTGGTTTTTATATCTTGGTTCTTTTTTATGGCTAACTATCTTACTATTATTAAGTCATTATGGAACTAACTTTTCTCTTATATTTGCCATAGGAATTTTAGCGATCGCCCATTTTGGGATATTATTTTGGTATATAGATCGTCACCGCATTAATTTTACTATTTCTCCTACAATATCTGAAAACATATCTGTAATTACAACTTATATTATTTTGACTGTTATCAGTCTAATTGGCATTTTTAATAGTTCTGCTAAACCTTTGCTTACTATATTTTGTTTATTTATCTTATTATTTCCAATACCTGTATTACTTTATTCTCTCTTAACTAAATATAATAATCCCTATTTACCTAATATCAGTTATTTGGTTGAAGATGGAGAAAAACGCCAAATACGTCTTTTAATTGTGAGATTGCCTATTATCCCTCGATATGATTTTTTTCGGAGTCGTTATCTACCCATACTTTGGGAAAAAAAATGGAATTGGTTAAACTATTATGACTTTAGCCTGAATAACATTCTTAAATTTGGCTTTAATGATATTCGCCTTCGTGATGAGTATTTACCCGGTATTGTTAGTACCATTGTTTGGTATCAATGGTGTTTAGGTATTTTCTACATTATTCTTCTATTTTGGACTCTTTCTCGTACTATTCCCGGATTAAATTTATTAATTTATCTTTAAAACATTTAAGGGAAAAGTTTTGCAACTTTTCCCCAATTCAGAAAAAATTTAGACAGCCTCTAAATTCTTCTCTCCTGTACGAATACGGACAATTTCATCCACAGGATAAATAAATATTTTACCGTCTCCAATTTCTCCTGTACGGGCAGCAGAAATAACTTTATCCACTACCATATCAACTTGACTATCCTCGATTACTATCTCGATTTTTAGCTTCTGTAAAAATTCAACGGTATATTCTGAACCACGATAACGTTCAGTTTGACCTTTTTGTCTTCCGAATCCTCTGACTTCAGAAACGGTCATACCGACGATTCCTGCGTTAACTAAGGCGATTTTTACTTCGTCTAATTTAAACGGACGGATAATTGCTTCTACCTTTTTCAAGGGTTTAACTCCTTAACTTTCTTGTTTATTAATAAACTAATCCTGTGATTTTCTATCATCACAAGTCAAACAATTTTGTCATACTGAGTACATTTTAAGATAAAGTTAATGGTATTTCCTTAAATACAATATAATTGTAAATCAAAAAACTACAACAAATTATTAATAATTTTAAAAAAAATAAACACAATTACCAATAGACTTGCAAAAAATTCTTATCTGATGTACCCTTAGATAAAAAGATATAAAATTTACGTTAAGCAGTAGGTGAAATGGCGGGAGGCGGATTTGAACCACCGACCTTCGGGTTATGAGCCCGACGAGCTACCAGACTGCTCTATCCCGCGTCGCTTTATCAAGTATAACAATAAACTATAAAAAATAGCAACCCCTTTGATAAAAAAAATATTTATTAAATAAAAAAACACCTGTTTTTGATAAACAGGCGTTTAGTTTTTTAAATAATTAAATCTCTACATTCCAGAGCCTACACCCGCATAAGCTCCATAAAAGAAAACACCGACAACAGCTATTACACCCATTCCAGCAATAGTTGCTACAATCCACAAAGGAATCCGAACATCAGACATAGTTATTACCTCCTCATTGCTTAAATTAATGACCAGTTAGTTAAAGAAGTAACTGGAAAAAAGAATACCTAGTACAAAGATTAATAAAAGACCTAAGTACAAAGAAGTCCGATTTAACTCGACTGGTTGTCTATTAGGATTAGAATTTCTATCCATGAATTACTCCTATCTTTGAATAAACTGCATTGCCGCAATTGCCCCTAAAAAGAATACCGAAGGTACTGCCAAAGCATGGACAGATAACCATCTAACGGTAAAAATAGGGTAAGAAACTGGTTGATTGGGATTATTACTAGTCATAATTTAATAACCTTTTTTCAAAATTATTTATTAAAGTCTTGAATTTGATTTTTGGCCTCATAACGATCGGAAATAATAGGAATTTCCTGACGTTCTTGAGTAAAATACTCATTAGGACGAGGAGTACCAAAAGCATCATAGGCTAAACCGGTACTAACAAAAAGCCAACCGGCAATAAATAACATGGGAATAGTAATACTATGAATGATCCAGTAACGTAAACTGGTAACAATATCGGAAAATGGACGCTCTCCGGTAGTACCTGCCATTTAAAATTCTCCTCTTATTTTTAGATTTTCAAGCTTAACTTAATAATAGGAAACCTTAGACCTTACCACAATAGTTTTATCTTAAGTAGTTTCTGTTTGTGGATTATACTTTAATAAGAAACCATTATTACCTAAAACAAAACCTTTTTCTGGATTTAAAAAGACAACTTTGTATAAATTTGAGGGAATTTCCTCAACATTTCGATCTTTTTCCCAAGTTTGACCACCATCGGTACTCATTAGTAAATTACCACTACCTCCGGCTACCCAAATTTCTTCGGGAGTACGATAGCCTAAGTCTAAAAGTCCCCAACTGGTGGAATATTCAGGATTAAGTGCCTCTCCCCAGTTTTCCTCATCTTCTACTTCGCTAAATTGGACTTGTCCACCTCTAGCGAGTAACCATAGTCTGCCATCTCTGCCATAGCCCATATTCTGAAGACGACGGGAAGATGTTCGATTATGGGGAGTCCATTCGGTATCTCCGGGTTTCCAAGTAGAATAAAAGTTGCCCTTAGCGGATACAGCAATATATTCGCCATTACTCGATCTTGTAATTGTTCGAGCTACACCTACTGCACCTTCTACTAAGGCTTTCCAATTTCCACCGCCATTAGTAGTTTTATAAATAGCGCCTAAGTCAGTAACCATTTCGGCTGATTTTGCACCTAAAGCAATAATACTATAGGGTGCTCCGGGTAATTTCGCACTCAGGGGAATTCTTGACCAAGAATTACCGCCATCTTCGGTATGAAGCATGATGGATGGTTTACCCACAATCCAGCCTTCTTGATCGTGAAAACTAACCGCAGTATAGCTTACTTTCTCATCACCTAGATCGATTTTTCTTTCTTGCCAAGTGTTGCCACCATCTGTGGTTTCAAAGAGTGTACCTTTTGTACCTACTAACCAACCATGATTGCCATCATCGGTAAAGTTTATATCAGCAAAGGTAGATTCTGTGGGTAAATTGATTACTTGCCAAGGATTATAACTTAGACTAGGAACACTGCTGCAACTAGCACAAAATAGTGCTATTGTCAAACATATTAAGATTTGTTTTATTTTTCTCAGCAACATATCAGGATGATAGCAGTTTACAATTATTAATGAGGATTTAATAAATCTCAAAAAAGAATTTAGTTTAAACCGTATAAACTTAGAAAGAACAAAAACCCAAGAGCTAAAGCTCCAAAAATGAGAAGGTTTTTTTGTCCGGGGGTTAAACGATTTACGCCAAAACCATAACTAAGATTTTCCTCAAATCCAGAAGGAGCATCAGTTGCTCCAATATTTTTAAATTGGCTGTGACGAGCACCACAAACAGGACAACGCCAGTCACTGGGCAATTGTTCAAAAGGAGTGCCGGCCTTGATTCTGGCATTACTATCGCCTTTGCTTGGTTCGTAAATATAGCCGCAAGCGGTACATTCATAACTAGCAGGGGCTTGTTCAGCCAGAGTTTTTTCTTTTGCAGGTTCGCTCATTAGCTTATAAACAGCAAATATTAAATCTCTGTAACAAATTATCGCACAAAACTTAACATTCTCAGATAATTTTCATAACTATCAAGTTTAAAAAAATCATCAATCTTAACCTTGAGGTGGATTGGAAGATAATCAATAAATGTTACCTTAGTGAATATAAAAGTATTCGGAGATTGTATTTAACTTATGGGAATTAATTTACAAAAAGGACAAAAAATATCCTTAGAAAAAGTTGCACCCGGATTAGTAGCAGCTTTTCTTGGTTTAGGATGGGATGTTAACCCCACAGACACTGGTGGTGATTTTGATTTGGATGCTTCGGTATTTCTGCTTGGTGCGAATGAAAAATTAGTCTCTGATAAACATCTAATTTTCTACAATAATCTTACCAGTCCAGACCCAGACCAATCCATTAAATTAATGGGAGATAATCGCACTGGAGAAGGGGAAGGCGATGATGAAGGCATGGTTATTGATTTACGTAAAGTCCCTAATGATATACAAAAAATAGTTATCACAGTTACTATTTATGATGCCGATAAACGAGGACATAATTTTGGTCAAGTCAGAAATGCTTATGTGCGTTTAGTAAATGTACAAACTAAAGAAGAAGTCTTGCGTTATGACTTAGAAGAAGATTTTTCCATTGAAACTGCTTTAATTATGGCTGAGATATATCGCAAAGATGGAGATTGGAGGATGAATGCGGTAGGTGCAGGTTATCAAGGGGGTTTGGAAGCCTTGTTAAATCGGTATCAATAAAATAAATAGGGAGAGATGAAGGATGAATTATGAATTGGGAAGGAGGAAGCATAAAGCTAACAGCTAATTGCTAATAACAAATGACAATTAATTTACAAAAAGGACAGCGCATTTCTCTAAAGAAAGAAGCACCGGGATTAAGTAGAATTATGTGTGGTTTAGGTTGGGATGTTGCTTCTGGTGGAGGTTTGTTAGGAATATTTAAGCAAAACTTTGATTTAGATTCTTCGGTTTTATGTTTAGATTCTCAAGATAAAATTGGGCGTAATGATAATTTGGTTTATTTTGGTAATCTACGCCATTTCAGCGATTCTATTACCCATTTAGGAGATAATCTTACTGGTGCTGGTGCTGGAGATGATGAACAAATAATAGTTGATTTACCAAAAATTCCTAGCAATATTGAAAAGCTAGTTTTTGTGGTTAATATTTATAATTGTTTGGAGCGAAAACAAGATTTCAGTCAAGTTAAAAATGCTTTTGTGCGCTTAGTAGATGTATCTAATAATAAAGAAATAGCTCGTTATAATCTTTCTGGGGCTGAATATCAGGGACAAACTGGTATGATTATGGCGGAAATTTATCGACAAGATAATGAGTGGAAAATGGCAGCCATTGGTAGAGGAATTAAGATTAGGGATTTAAAACAATTAATGGAATTGTACTCTTAAAAAGTTAATCAAGAAATAACACATAACAAACTAAAAACCACGTTTGCGTCAGCAAATGCGAAGCAGTCCATTAACCACGAACTACTAACTAAACTAATGGGTTTTTATAGCAATTTTTTATTTCCTTGGGGTTTAGAATTGATGATGTCTAAACCTCCTTTTCCAAGTTATCGAGAACAATTATTAGCTGACGTTGAGGGAAATGTGCTAGAAATTGGTTTTGGTACAGGTTTAAATTTACCTTATTATGCACCAGAAAAAGTAAAAAAGTTAACGGTAATAGAGCCTAATTCTGGTATGCAAAAATTAGCAGAAAAAAGAATTAAAGCGACAAAAATCACAGTAGAAAATTGTCTTATTAGTGGTGAAAATTTGCCAATGGAAGATAATAGTTTTGATAATGTTGTTAGCACTTGGACACTTTGTAGTATTCCTAATGTGGATAAAGCCATATCAGAAATATATCGGGTATTAAAACCCCTGGGGAAATTTTATTTTATTGAACACGGATTAAGTAATGAATTTAAGGTTCAGATTTGGCAAAATAGATTAAATCCGATACAAAAAGTTGTTGGTGATGGTTGTAATCTTAATCGTAATATGAAAGAAATTATCGAGAAAAAATTTAAAATATTAACTTTGGAACAATTTTATGAGGAAAGTTTTTCTAAATTTGTGGG
>CAYPSO010000083.1:0-20569 GCA_964413275.1 uncultured bacterium
ATTAGGGATTAGGGGATAATCCTTTAGATTTCAAGAATCATCTTCCCCTAATGACAAAAGAAGTGTTATATTGATTTGTGGTTGTTGAGAATCTTTCTTAGCAGTCTGATGAAAAAACATATTTCATTGCCAAAAGTTAACACATTTTTATTCTTATCTTAAAATGCTATGACAAAATCTATAATTCTTAGCCTAGAATCCGTTAGCAAACAATTCTCTTCTAACAACAACTTTGCAGTAAAAGATATTAGTTTTACCCTAAAAAAGGGGGATTTGCTAGGATTACTAGGACCTTCGGGTTGTGGCAAAACTACACTTTTAAGAATTATTGCTGGATTTGAACAACTCTCAACAGGTACTGTTACTTTAGCAGGAAGATTAGTCAATAGCTCTAGCTGTTGGCTACCTCCTGAAGCCAGAAATACTGGCATGGTTTTTCAGGATTATGCTTTATTTCCTCATTTAACTATTGGTGAAAATATTGCTTTTGGGCTGAAAGTTAAAAGCAAAAATTTTAAAGCTAAAGATATTAAAGATAGAGTTGCTCAAGTATTAATGCTCGTAGGCTTAAGCGGTTTAGAAACACGCTATCCCCACGAACTTTCAGGAGGACAACAACAGCGTATTGCTCTAGCTAGAGCTTTAGCTCCACAACCAGAATTAATCCTTCTTGATGAACCTTTAAGCAATCTTGATGTACAAGTTAGAGAAAGGTTGCGTTATGAAATTCGTAGTATTCTCAAAGCTAGTGGTACATCAGCAATTTTTGTTACCCACGATCAAGAAGAAGCAATGGCTATCTGCGATCAAATTGCAGTGATACAAGCCGGAAAATTAGAACAAATTGGCACACCAGAAGAAATTTATACTCAACCAAGTTGCCGTTTCGTGGCTGAATTTGTTACCCATGCCAACTTTTTACCCGCTATACGACAAGGAAATATGTGGGAAACGGAAATAGGTGAAATAGCCTTATCTAGTTTACCAGTCGATCAAGAATTAAATAATGCCGAATTAATGCTGAGGGAAGAAGATTTAATTCTTAAAGTTGATGAAAATGCGGCCATAGTTGTTAAAGATAGACAATTTTTAGGTAGAGAATATCGTTATTGCTTACAAACAGCCTCTGGTAAAAGATTACACGCACGCACTAATGTCAGCACTCTATTACCAGTAGGCACAAGGGTAAAATTATCAGTTGCTAACCTAACTCCTCAAGTTTTCCCGCAGCAAAAGAGCAATCATTTCAGCGCTGTCAGTCAATGCTAAACTAGCCATATTTTCAGCCATTGTCTTTAACTTATCAGGATTATTTAGCAAGTCTAATACTTGCTCGTTTAAGATTTCTGGGGTTAATTCTGACTGTCGATCAACTATGGCTGCACCGGCATCGGCAAAGACTTTAGCATTGTAAGCCTGATGATTTTCTGCGGCAAAGGGATAGGGAACTAAAATTGCGGGAGTATTAGTTACGGCTAACTCCGTCAAACTTCCTGAGCCAGCACGACTAATGGCTAAATTAGCCCTTTGTAATAGGGCTGCCATGTTGTGATAAAAAGGTAGAGAAAAATATTGAGGATGCTTTAAACTATCAGCATTGGGATCGTTTTCCCCTGTTAAATGGACAAGATAAGCTCCCGTCTCAAACCAATTTTGAACGCAATTACGCACACTTTCATTTAAAGCCACTGCTCCTTGAGAGCCACCAACAACCACAATTAGAGGTGCATCTGGAGGAATGGGTAAATCGAGGGTTTGAGGGGTACGAAATTGAGAACGTACAGGGGTACTTACATAAATTGTTTTAGCCTTGCCTAAATAGTTTGCAGTGCCTTGAAAACCAATAGCAACTATATTACAAAATTTGGCAAAAAAACGAGTTACTTTACCCGGAATAAAATTAGATTCGTGGAGAATCACGGGAATATTCATTAATTTAGCTGCAATAATAGTAGGCCCAGCTATATAACCTCCGGTAGTAAAAACTAGCTTAATTTGATGGCGTTTTAATAATTGTCTGACTTGGAAAATCGAAGTAATCAGACGAAATAAGGTTTTGAGACTATTTAAACTTAAGCCCTTTTGAAATCCACCGACAGAAATAGTATAGAGTGGGTAGGAGTCGGGAACTAATTTAGTTTCTAAACGATCTGGAACACCTAGCCATTCAATCTGATATTCTGGTAATTGTTCGGCTACAGCCAGAGCCGGAAATAAATGGCCTCCTGTACCACTGGCAGCAATGAGAATTTTAGTTGATTTGTCAGACACGATTTCAAGGTTTAAAATAGACTAAAAGAGAGAAAGTTAGTTCGCCCTTAATTTTTTGTTCATCTCTCAATATAAACTGAGAAAGTTAATTTACTGAAATATTTAATCTTATGCACAATTTCCCAAAAAAACAATTTTTTCGCTCCACTTATCTATTATCGTTTTTACTAAGTTTGGGATTGACTTTTAGTTTAGGAAATGTGGTTAAGGCTGAAACTGCTGAAACTGCACCACAAGAGTTAAAGGAGATACTTACTAATTTTGAGACTACGGCTAATCAGAGAAATGTCCAAGAAATGATGAATTTTTATAGCGAGAAATTCACTAATTCTGATGGTTTGGACTATAGTTCTTTATCTGATTTGCTCAAGTCCATGTGGTCTGATTATCCTACTTTAAAATATAGTGTTCAACTTGAATCTTGGGAAAAAGATGGAGATACAATTGTAACGGAAACTATCACATATATACAAGGTTATAATCGTAAAAATGGTAGATTAATTTTTATTAATTCTAGTTTAAAATCAAAACAATACTGGTCTAATAAAAAAATTATACGTCAAGAAATTTTATCAGAACAAACTCGTTTAACTACAGGTATTAATCCACCAAATATTAAAGTTGTTGCTCCAGAAACAGCAAAGGTAGGCGAACAATTTAATTTTGATGTGATTGTGAGTGAGCCTTTGGGGGAAGATGTTTTATTAGGTGCAGTTATTAAAGAGCCAACTCAAGCGGATTTTTATGTTAATCATAGTAGTATTGAATTAGAAGTATTACCCGCAGGAGGCTTATTTAAGTTAGTTAATCCTGATAAAGCTGGTGATGAGTGGCTATCTGCTATTTTAGTGAGAGGAGATGGCATAACTTCTGTTACTCAAAGGATTAGAGTTGAGGAGTAACAGTTTTTATATTTAGGGTTTGTTTCTAATATTTATTATGTTTAACCACAGAGGGCGCAGAGAGAGTTATTGGCTTGTTTTGTTATAAACGGATGAAGGTTTGAGAGAAGTTTTGCTATTTAGGGTATGTTTAAATTTTGTTTTACTGTACCCCAATACTTCTACCTTCTGAACCAAAAACAATGGGATTATCTTGTTCTTGTGGTTCCCAACCTACATCAAAACCTGCTTGCCAAGCCTCTTTTCTAGCTGCTCTAAAGGTATCAAAACTATCTGCCCTAACAATAAAGGCGAGATAATTATCTTGATTATTTATTTGTTGTAAAATTTTTTGGAAATTAGATTTTTCTTGATTAATTTCTTGAGTAGATTCGCCTTTAATATCATTTTTGGGTTCGTAAATTAAAGCAGTAAAATCAATAAAACTAACGTTATAATAATCGGTATTGCCTTGAAATTTTTGGATAGTTTCTGCTCTATTGACCACACAATTACGATAATCTTCTAATTGTTGTAAATAGTATTCATATAAATAGGAACTACTGAAATTATTCGGAATATTTGGCTCATTACATTTAGGTAAGGATGCTAATAAATAATCTATTTGTCGTTGTATTGTTTCAGTATCAATAAACATAACCTGATTATCTTTAATTTCAAAAAAAACAGGTTTTTTATTAGTTTGAGATACTAAAGGAGTTTTAATAATATTTCCTGACTCTACAGCAAGTAAAGATACAAATAAACTAATAAACATTAAGACACCAACTGTATTAGTTAATACATCTAAAAAAGAGTCTAAATTTTGGGAAGGATGTAAAGTTTTTCTTATTCTTCTTGTTCTCATTTATCTTACCTTGATTCTTCTATTTTTAAAGTCCAACCTTCATTTAAAGGTTCATAACCTATATCAATTCCTGCGGATTCTATAATCGTTCTTACTTGTCTAAATACTGCGATCGCCTTTGGTCTAACTGCTACAATTAAATACTCTTGATTGCTGTTTTGTTGCACTTCTAAAATTAATTGAGATAAAGAAGAATTATAACTATTAATAGATTCTTTGGATACAAATTTGTTTTCGGGATAAATAATAATTCCATCTTCTCGACATTCTAAATAACGGGGAATTTTAGCTTGATTTTCTCCTTGTTCTGTTTTAGCAATAATTTTTACTTCTTTTTCTTTTTGTAAGGTTTGAGTAGTAATTACAATAATTAATAAAATTAATGTACCGATAGTACAAGCTAGAATTGATAAAAAGGGAAATAATTCAGTTTGAATTAAATTACGGGAATAAGTTCTTCTTCTCATAATTTTATAAATTTTTTCCGTCAGTTTCTATTAAGGTAATTTTTCTCGGTTTATTTAATTGTTGTAAAACTGGTTTTAGTTCTGCTAAATAAGTTTTTACTTCTATTAAAACCTGTTCTAATTGTGCGGTTTTTTCTAAAGTACGTAAACTTTGATCTAAACTACTTTGTAAGTCAACAATTGCGGAAATATTACTGGTACATTTTTCTAAGGCTTGAATCCGATTTTCTAAAGTTTTGCTGGCTTGCTCTAACTGAAAACTAATAGTTTTTGTTTGTTGAATAAAATCATGTTTAATTTCACTTTGGCTGCTATTTATTTGACTAATTAATTCTTGAATATTATCAATAATTTTAATACTTATATCCTCTTGTTGTTGAAGATATGTAATAAATTCTTGTCTATCTTTAGTGGTATTCTTACTAACTCGTTCAATTTCTGTGATTAATTTATTACCGATTCTTTCAACTATACTAATTTCTTGAATAAAACCTTGGGCTAATTGGGAAGCAGCTACTTTAGCATATTCTTCAGCCGGTTTGATTAATTGTTCGGAAGTAGGGAAGTTTTTAGTAAAAGCTTCTTTAACTACTTGCTGAAGTGTTTCTCGATTAATATTATTTGCTGAGGATTCACGATCTTTAAATTTTGGTAATAATTTATCGTTAATATAAACATCAATTTCTAACAAAAGTTGAGATTCTAGACGTTCAACTAATACCAAGGGAATCATAACTACTACACTTAATAATAAAGCCAATAAAGTAGTATCAAAAGCCACAGCTAAACCACTGGTAACGGTGCCAATCCCTTCTTTAATTTGGTCAACTTCTTGGGCTTGTTCTAAAAAACCAGAAAATCCATTAACAGCACTACTAATACCAATAACTGTACCAATAAAACCGAGTAAAGGAATTGCCCAAACTAAAATTCGAGGAAAAGTATAGAAAGATTCCGAAGCACTTAAATAAAATGATGAGTCATCTAAAGCTAATTCTGTGGCTGTTTTTCTATTACCAGAAGCAAGGTAAATACTAATTATGCGCCGACAACGACTAGCAAGCACACTGTCATTTTGAATAAGGTTTTGTTGTAAACTAATTAGTTGTTTAGATTTAATATTTTCAAAGGAAATAGTTTCTGGAATAATATTAACTTTTAAAAAAGATAATTCTTGTTTAAGTTTGAGAAATTTTAGTAATGTTAAAACAGCTACTATATAAGCAAAAAAGACAACTATATATTGGGTAATTCCTCTTTGGTATAAAAGAATACCAATAAAGCTATTTTGGAAAGGAAAGAGAACCACATAAGTAACAATGGTACTTATAATCGCAAATAATAATACTGTATTAATATTAATATCTAATTCTTGACGTTTGTTACTTCTATTTTTTTTCATGATTTGTATGGGTTGGGTATTTAAGTTATTCGTTATTTGTTATTACTAATCAGTAATCCCCTTTTTTCAAAAAAATATAAATTATAAATCTAAAATAACTTACAACAGTTTTCAGTTAAAATGAAGAACTATTCCAAGGTAATTTGAGAACCAAGACGATCTTGTGGTAAAAATGTCCTATCCATAGGTATTTTTCCCACTGGTTCAGTTATGGTAAATTTGCCTTGCTCAATCCATTTTTTTAATTCCTCAGCAACTTCTTGAGAACGGGAAATGCTTGCTAAGGGGGCTACTCTTACGGTTTTTCCTTCAATGGTCATTTTACCGGTTTTTAACTGAGCATAAGTTACTAAACCAAAAGTAGGGCGCACCCGACGAGGTATAGAAAAATCCATTACAGGGGCGACTAAATCCTTATCAGTGATGGCACAACGAGCAAGCACTTCTTCCGTTAAAACTGGTAAAGCGACACCCACACCTAGCATTAAAGACGAACCATAATTAGGAAAATAACAACCTCTTACCCAATAGGTATTCATTTTTTTAGCATCGCCAATTAAGGCCAAAGTAGCCGCAGGGCCAATGGGAGTATCATTAGGCAGGCGTTTTTGTAAAGGAAAATGTTGTGTTCCTTCCCATGCCACATAACCAATAGTGCCTCCTAAAAAGATTTTAGTACCAATACCGATTAAATCTAGATTGGGATCGTTAAATAAAGGAGAAATTGCCCCCGGATTAGAATATACGGCATTAGCTAGTCTTGGTTGCAAAACACCTAAATAAGTATATAAAGGGCGATCTCCTCCATTGACCCCAACTATAAAATTTTGATATAAATTACGAGGATTAAATAAGTAAAATTGATTAATTGTTTCCTTAGTGATAGTTGTTTCAAAAGATGAACGAGGATAACAGTCGGTTACTTGGCCAATAGCTTTAAGATGAACAGATTTACCAGCAATTAAATCCTCAATTACGTGGCCTCCGCCTTTTTCGGGTAAATTACTCAATTTCTCCTGAGTTTCAGGATTATTACCATAACTCGCCATCATCGTAGCACCCAAATATAAATCCACCGCTCCAAAACCGGGATAAGCAGGTACTCCATCTAACCAACACTGACGAATTTTGATGGGGGGATCAGTATGACCTAAATTAATCATTGCACCAGAAGATTCCATCGGTTCAAAAGTTCCGGTGGTAATAATATCTACTTCTTGAAAAATTTGAGTAATTTTTTGTTCTTTTATCTTTTGTTTTATTTCTCCAACAGTACAAACTTTGACAGTACCTTGGTTAATTTTTTCATTAATCTCTGCTATGGTTCTCATGTATTTTAGTTAAATTTAGGTTGAATCTTGAGAAGATAGAGTCCAAGTATTTAAAATATCTTTAATAAGAATTTCTTTAAATAATATTTTTCCAATTATGGTTAAAGGCAGGGCAATTAATAATCCTAGAAAACCAAAGAAAGTCGCAAAAAATAATTGTGATAATAACATAATTCCGGGTAAAATAATATTTTCTTGATACCCTAATTTAGGTAATATTATATTATGTTTAAATTGGTAAATAGAAAAATATATTAAAATAATTATCCAGAATTTCCAAGATGATTCGATTAAAGAAATCAAAACGGGAAAAATAACACTTATTAATGGGCCCATATAAGGAATAAATGTTAAAATACCTGCTAACATTCCCTGAGCTAAAGGCAAAGGTATTCCTAAGATTAATAAACTCAAATAACTTGCTAAACTAATAATTAAAATGTTAATTAAAACCCTAGTTATTAAGTCTTCTAATGAATGTTCGCAAATGCTAATTATTTGATTAACTCTCCGACGATAAAAAGCAGGAAATAATCTTAAAAAACCTTGACGATATGGTTGTGGATCGGTCAAAAACATCAAAGTTAATGCTAATAATAAAATAGAATTTAAAACTGCACCAATACTATTGAAAACAACGGTTGTCCCCTGATTTAATAAATCATTAATTAATGGTTGTAACTTAGCTAAAATTTCTTGTAAAGTTGGCAAAGCATCTTGCATTAAAGGAGAGAGATTAATAGCAAATCTATTTAAACTTAAATTTAACGTATTAATTGCTTGCACAAATAATTTAGTTAAGTCTTGAAATTGACTGGTAAAAGGAGGTACAATCACTAGAATAAATCCAGCAACAATTGCTAAAAATAAAATTATTGATAGAGAAACAGCATATCCTCTTTTTATTTTCCAATTTTTTCTTAATTTAATTCCGATTATTTTTACCCATATTTGTATTTTTCTAACTAAAAAATTAAGGGCAGTAGCTAAAATCACTGCCGCAAAAAGTAACAAAATTAATTGACGAGTATGCCAGAGAATATATAAGGATATTATTAAAATAATAAATCCAACCCACTGACCAAAATTCATAGCAACCATATTTTTTTAAAGGTTAAACTTTCTAGCTCGATCAAAAAGCAAAATAATCATTATTAAACTAGGAGTTATAATTGCGATTAAAGCATTAAAAGTAGTTGCTTGAATTGACAAAAAACCTAATCCATATTTAACCAACACAGACAATAGAGTTGAAAGTAACAGGATTTTAAATATTAATTTTGTCATTTCATGTATCATTTACCATTTATTTGTTTGGAAGTAGGCTTGAGTCCTCTCCCAAACCTGTTTCTTTCTAAAGAGAGAGGCTTGAGACCAAAATGTTTAATGTTCAATGTTCAATGATTGGTCAAAAGAGGAATCAGCAGCCTCAGATAAAACACCAGTAGAAAAAAAATTCTTACTGGATTATGGTTAAGAAGATTATTTGAGTTTTTGTCTGATAAATGTAACTAATTGATTAAATTGTTTTTTCAGACCTTCAATTTCTTTTTCCATATTGGCAATTTTGTCTTGAAGAGCTTTTATATCTCCTCCCGAATCTGAAGAAGGTTGAGGTGCTTCACCTATAACTTCTTTCAGTTTTTTCGACTTATCCATTGCCTCTTTAATCGCATCAATCAATTGTTTTTTATCAAAGGGCTTTTCGACAAAGGCGAAAAATTCAAATGGCTCGGGTAACTTTTCTGTTACCTCTTCTTTACGCCCCGACATCATCACTAAAGGAATAGCTTTTAATCGAGCATCTTTTTGTACTGCTTGATAAACTTCCCAACCACTCATTTTGGGTAACAAGAAATCAAGCATAATTAAATTCGGATTTTCAGAACGAATTAAATCGAAACCTTCGAGGCCATTTTTAGCCTCGATTACTTCAAAGTTGCTAGGCAACATATCTTTAACATGCATTCTGATGACCTTACTGTCATCAATTACCACAATTTTATGAGTTGACACGATTGACTACCTACAGAGACAATTGTTTATGAATAATAACGAAATAAATGGGTTAATTGTATTCTAACTAATCCCTACACTATAACTATTAGCTTATTCCTCTAGATAGTATGACACAAGAAATTAGCTCTAACTACCGTATCGAAAAAGATTCTTTAGGCGAAAGAAAAATCAAGAATGATGTTTATTATGGTATTCAAACCCTCAGAGCAACTGAGAATTTTCCCATTAGTGGACTTAAACCGCTACCGACTTATGTAGATGCCTGTTTATTAATCAAAAAGGCTACAGCCATAGCCAATGGAGAATTAGGATGTATTACTGAAGAAATTAGTCAAGCAATTGTTCGAGCTGCCGATGAAATTCTTCAAGGTAATTTACGAGATCAATTTGTCGTTGATGTTTATCAAGCTGGTGCTGGAACTTCCCATCACATGAATATTAATGAAGTTTTGGCAAATCGAGCTTTGGAAATTTTGGGAGACGAAAAAGGCAATTATCAACGAATTAACCCCAACGATGATGTTAATTACGGGCAATCTACTAATGATGTTATTCCTACTGCCATCAGAATTGGTGGTTTACTCGCTTTAGAACATACTCTTTTACCGGCTTTAAATCAAGGGATTTCCGTATTAGAAACTAAAGCTGAAGAATTTCAAGATATTGTAAAATCTGGTAGAACTCATATGCAAGACGCTGTACCAGTTAGATTAGGAGAGGAATTTAGAGCTTATTCCTATATTTTAAAGGATCATCTCCGCAGAATTGAACAAGCTGCCGAAGATTTGCATATTTTAGGCTTAGGAGGAAGCGCTTCTGGTACAGGTTTAAATACTCACCCGAAATACCGTTACCGAGTAGCAGAAATTCTCGGTCAATTAATTAATAAACCCCTGAAAAGCGCTCCCCATTTAATGGCAGCGATGCAGTCAATGTCCCCTTTTGTTAATGTTTCTGGGGCATTACGGAATTTAGCCCAAGATTTAGTTAAAATTTCCCATGATTTGCGTTTAATGGATTCGGGGCCAAAAACTGGTTTCAAAGAAATTCAACTTCCACCAGTACAACCTGGCTCGTCAATTATGCCAGGTAAATATAATCCTGTTATGGCGGAAATGACATCAATGGTATGTTTTCAGGTAATGGGTTACGATACGGCCATTGCTTTTGCGGCTCAAGCCGGACAATTAGAATTAAACGTGATGATGCCTTTAATTGCCTATAATCTTATTCATAGTATCGAAATTTTAGGTAATGCGATCGCAGTTTTACAAGAAAAATGTTTTAAGGGAATTACGGCTAATCGTGAGCGTTGTTTGGCTTACGCAGAAGGAAGTTTGTCCTTAGTGACGGCTCTTAATACCCATATTGGCTATCTTAATGCCGCCGCAGTGGCTAAAGAATCCCTAGAAACTGGAAAATCTCTGCGACAAATTGTTCTGGAAAAAGGATTAATGAGCGAAGAACAATTAGCAGAAATCCTTAATTTAGAAGAAATGAGTATTTTGCGATAAAAATGCCATACACACAGCAATCAAGATAGCGAGAAATTGATTTCCCACAACTGCTGCCAGCAAAATGCGAGCCGGTTTGATTGACCAGAATGGCCCCTTGGTGCGCGTCACAAAAATGGTGAGATGTCCGGCAATCGAGAGCTTAAGGTAAATCAGCGTTTGCAGCCTTCTGCAAACGAGGTGAAAAATCTGTTCTCCCAAATACAACATCCCAAAGGAGCTAACCACACCAGTAAGTCCCAGAATGCTTGCTAATCCTAGAACAACAGGCATATTCTAGGTTTCGGGACGTTTGGCGGGATAGGTGCGATCGTAAGCAATCGAAATAATCGCCCCATCATTCAGGAGGGCCAGCAGCACAATCATGATGGCGGTCACGGGATAAAAGTTATAGACCAGAATGGAAAGGGTCATGAATAACAAAACGAATGGTTTCTGTGATCCGGTAAATAGCGTAGTTGTTCATGCGCTGAAAGATGCGGCGACTTTCCTGAATGGCCTCCATAATTACGCCAAGTCCGGGGTAAGTAAGACAATATCGGCTGCTGCCCGCGCAGCATCGGTAGCTCCTGAAACAGCAATCCCAGTCTCTGACCGGAGCAGAGAGAATAACCGCCGCCTCAATCATCCAAGCGATCGGTCCCCAAAAGTGCGACAGAAACTGCATCAGGGGGCTGACAGTGGTGTCGGGTAACTGGTTGTAGCCGTCTTGGGAGAGTCGTTGGCGAGTTTGTGTTTGACTCAATCCTTGATTGGACGTATTCAGTTGCTTTTGCAACTCTTTCAAGGACAGATGGGAAAGCTTGTCTCGATCAGCAGATACATTCATAAACTGACTCCTTAAATTAATTTATCCAGGGCGTAGCAAATTAATTATTCATGACTGGCGGCCACAGTTTGCCATTCCTCGATTAAAGCAGACGGGACAGATAAACTAACACCTTTTCCGTCGATGGTTGGTACTGTCAATTGCAGAGGAATCTCCGCCTGCAACTGCGATAGGGCAAACTTAATGTCATATTCTCCGACATTCGCTGGAGTTGGTGTGTTCTGAGAAATTTCGCTAGAAATATCTTTGGCGGTCAGAGTTTGCCCCAGGGATGTGGTCAGGGTTAGCGGTTGAGTGCGATCTAACTCTGCACCACCGGGAAAGCCGATTAGTCGCAGGGAGACAATCGCACTACCTTCGGGATGGATGCGCTTAAAGGCGATCGCCTGCCAGGAATTTCCGCTCTGATCTCGCAGGTTTTGCCGGGATTGGTAGAGCATCTGCCCTGGATATTCTTCGATTTGCGTCACAACAGCAAAAGCGGGGAAGGGACTCCCGACAATCAGTAAAACGCAGATACAAACTGTCAGCAGCCAGCGCACGGGGAGAATTTTAAATCCGTTAAAGTCAATAGAGTTCATCATAAAAGTCCTTATGAATTTGAAGTTTTTTGCCATTCCAGCGTCAAAATTTGGGATTTTAATCCAATTGTTTTCGTACATTACTTGGAGGCGATAGTCTCTCCTGCGGATTTCCAGCCTGCAAAGCTAGGTGGAAATCCCTGCACATTCTCATAGCCTAATAGGTGTAGTGTCATTACTCCCATTGCCGAACGATAACCGGAGGAACAGTACAACACTACGGAGTGATCTCGCGGAATTTGATCCAGGTTATGAGTCAAGGTTCGGAGCGGAATATTAATCGCGTTAGGGATATGTCCCGACTGATACTCAGAGGGTTCTCGCACATCCACCAAGAAGGTTTGAGGGTTCTTTAATAGTTTTTTTAATCCTTCCACACGGGCGATCGTGTAATAGCCTAGTGGAATCGACGTGAGAAAGCGATCGACTCCCGATTCCAGATTAACAGCTACTTCAGATATTGCTGGTATCTTTTCTTGAGAAATGAGTCTAGTTTCTGTGAAAGTTGCTGCGAGAACTGAGGTTTGCCCAATGCAAAATAAAACCCAAAAACATGATACAAATCCCAGCAATATGGTCTGAATTGATTTCTTAAAGCTCATAAATTCCTCCTAAAGTCTCTGTAAATTTTGCAGATTTTTTAACGAGAGATGGGAAAGCATTTCTTGATTGGAAGATATAGCCATAACATGACACCTCATTTTAACCATCAGATAATGGGTGAACTGCGATGGTGATCGCACAAGGAGAAAGTATCCCAGCAAACCGGAATATTGTTTCTCAAACCACCGTGCCAAACAGTCTTCCTACTGCTGCCGTCAGCCCCATAGCCAAAACTCCCCAAAAAGTCACCCGAACCGCCGATTTAATCACGGGCGCGCCCCCGGCACGTGCTGCCAACACCCCCAATACCGTTAAAAAGATCACAGAATTGCCGAAGACAATCGATACCAGCCTAGCTTCTGGTGCCACCAGCACAGTAAGCAGAGGCATCGCTGCACCTACAGCAAACGCTCCCGCCGAGGCAAAGGCTGCCTGTATGGGACGAGCCGTTAGGGTTTCAGAGATACCCAATTCATCGCGGGCATGGGCTGCCAAAGCGTCATAGGCCATCAATTGCTCGGCAACCTGGCTGGCCAACACTGGATCGAGACCACGCGATCTATAGATTGCCGCCAGTTCGTCCTGTTCAGCTCCTGCGTCATTTTTGAGTTCTTTTCGTTCACCGACCTTCGGTCGAGGGAACAGGGAACAGGGAACAGGGAACGGGCAACAGTAAAGATTTTTGGTGAGATGGGGAAATTGTTGTCTGTTTTCTCGACCAACCAAAGGGTCAGAAGCCCCGCCCCCTTGGGGCGATTGCCTTGGGCGGGGTTGAATGAAATCCCCGTCCAATGCCTTTACTGTTGCCTGTTGCCTGTTCCCTATTGCCTTTAAGGGAGAGATCAGCCTTTTCCGTATCGAACTGGGAACTGACGGAGACATACTCCCCGGCTGCCATGGACATTGCCCCAGCTACTAGACCCGCTACCCCAGCCACTAAGACCTCGCTGCGCGACCCCTGCGCTGCCGCAACCCCAACAATGAGACTGGCGGTTGACACAATGCCGTCATTAGCGCCCAAAACAGCCGCCCTTAGCCAGCCGATGCGTCCTGTACGATGTCGCTCTCTATGACTTCTAGGCATTCTCAGACTCCACCCATAAGAAAATAATGAGCATTTATTTTGCCTCGTCAACTATCTGAATCGTTTTTTCTTCAACTTCTGTAGCAACTTGAGCTAACGCTATATCCTGAGACAGCGATGAAAACATTTGTGCGGGTTTAATCAGTCCGATCTTCGTTGTACCTTTCTCTGTAAACACTGAGATCCGACACGGTAACACCATATTTAGGCGCATATCGGTAGCTAAAACTTTTGCCGCCTGCCCTGGATTGCAAACTTCAAAAATCTTGCATTCTTCATCAAAAGCAATGCCTTTATTGCGAAGGATGGTTCCCAAATCATAGATATGCAGTACCCCAAAGCCATGATGTACAACTGCTAGTTCAAGGTCTATCGATGCTTGGCTGAATGATTTCTTAGTCTCAACGATGTAATACATGGAGTTACCTCAATCTTTGTGCTTCTGACTCGGCCTTCTTTCCAAACGCTATTTGGCGAAGTGCTGCCGAATCTTTGCTGCGAGCTGAGGCTCCGTCATGCTGTCAACGGTTTCAACACCTACAACCTTTGCCCCAAGGTTATTTTCTTCAAGCCGCTTTTGCAGTTCATTTTTGGCTGCACCTGGGCCAACTATTAGAATCGATTCTGCATCACGAATATACGCAATGACCGCATCATAATAAATATTGAGATGTCCTGTAAGCGCTCTCTGACGGCTATCATCTGCGGGTACTTGAAGAGATTCATAAGGCCCTTTAAGTGGTGAATCACCAGAACGTCGGAGTTGTTCTTCTACATCCGACAGGATCTCACTAATCTCTTCCCCTTTCTCTGTAATAGCCACGATCGTCGCCTTCTCGTGATCAATCCACAGTCCTACTTGTGTGCTCATCGCTATCTCCTAACTTGTGTGAATCATGCAGTACTAGATCGATCAAGATAGCGGTGGATCAGTCCGATGACTCGCCTGATGTTCCAGTCTCCCAATCGTGTGCTCGATCAAGTGGGTTAATTTCTCCGCAGCCCCGTCAACAGCTTGGTCTAATATCTTTGCCTGATGGGTTACTGCGAGGGGTTGGCTTCCTGCGAGACGGACTTCGATCATGCAGCGCATATCGTCACCGCCGCCCTTCTTGTCGCTGTTTTCATCGCTCAGGTGAACATCAACGTTAGTGAGGCGATCGCTGAAT
The DNA here is from genome assembly GCA_964413275.1 of uncultured bacterium. Lineage (GTDB taxonomy): Bacteria > Cyanobacteriota > Cyanobacteriia > Cyanobacteriales > JAABRE01 > JAABRE01. Next base: position 15,020 of record CAYPSO010000083.1, read on the forward strand.
CGGCTTAGACTCTCTTCCACTACACCACTAACATAAGTGCCTAGTGCTTCGTGACCTTCGATGTTATGACCGGTATTGATTTGGACTTGCATGGTAGTTTCCTCTTGTAATTGTGATTGGCTCTACATTGACTCAACTTTAATCAACGCTGATCGCCGGATCGGCAGTTGAAGCGTTACCGAAACGCCTTCACCACCGCGTCAAGTTTCACCTTGATGGATTCGTCGTGGTGCAGGATGGGTGGAATCTCGCGATCGATGCCCAGCAGTTCATAGCCCCAGAACACCTGCACATTGGCAGGCTGGTTGATGTAGTGGGGTTGATGCGCTAGAACGATCGACATCAGCCAATTGGAATCTTTAAAGGTCACCAAACCGCCAATGCCAGCCTGATTGCCAGAGAATGCCTCCATCTGGTCAAAGAAAGCGGTGTCTTTGATGACTGTCACCGTAAAGGACTCCCAAAACGACTCTGGAATACTAGAATTGAACGCTGCTGGGTTACCGAATTCAGGATGGCTGTCGGCCAGCTTTTCCCATAGCAACCAGCCACCACTATCGTCTTTAGTGAGATGTTGGGGCGCACTCGTCATTGACCCAAAGCTGGAGGCATCGGTCATCGAACCGTTTTGAAAGAACACCAAATCGTCATCGCCGATCACCACGATCTCTGTCTTGCCGTCGCGCTTATAGTGGATGCCAGTGACAACGATCTTGCCCTGATCAGTCTTTAGCTCAAAGTCCGTCACCGACCTTCGGTCGAGGGAACAGGGAACAGGGAACGGGCAACAGTAAAGATTTTTGGTGAGATGGGGAAATTGTTGTCTGTTTTCTCGACCAACCAAAGGGTCAGAAGCCCCGCCCCCTTGGGGCGATTGCCTTGGGCGGGGTTGAATGAAATCCCCGTCCAATGCCTTTACTGTTGCCTGTTGCCTGTTCCCTATTGCCTTTAAGGTGCAGTTAAGGACGAAATTGACCCCCTGCGCCTTCAGCCAACTCACCAGCGGTCGTACCAAGGAATCAAATTGGTTGTAGACCGTGCGCTTGACCCCTGCCAAGGTTTCGATTCGGGAGAACTCCATCATAAATCGATGCAGGTACCGTCGGAATTCAACTGCGCTATGCCAAGGTTGAAATGCAAACGTCGTTGACCACATGAACCAAAAATTGGTTGTGAAGAAAGGCGGCGATAGCCAATCCGTAATGCGGCTCGTGCCCAGTTGCTTTTCGTCGGCCTCGGTGAGTTTGAGTAGTTCAAGCCGATCCTGCATGGAAAATCCCATCGACTCGACATCCAGCTTGGCGCGATGGCGATCAACGAGCCGCGCCTTAGCGTGGGACTGGTGGAGCTCATTGAAGGCGATCGTCTCATCAAATACAGTCTGGTCAGGAGAACTGAGGGAAGGGATCGATTTGAACAAATCCCAGGTACATTCATAGTTGTCGGTCGTCAGCATCCTCCCGCCGCGCATGGTGTAGCCATTCGTGGGGTTGCCGTTACCATCAAGACTGCCACCTAAAACTGGCATCGCCTCGTAGATGGTGATATTGTGACCTGGAACATTGCCATCGCGAATCAGGAAGGCGGCGGCGGCTAAGGAGCCAATACCACCCCCAACCATGTAAGCTTTGGGAGCGGAACCGTTGGCAGTGCTGAGTTCTGCCGAGGGGGGAGTTGATAATTGCTGTGTCATATCTACCTCTTTTTAATATTTTAAAGCTTAGAAACTCAGTGTGGTTTTTTAAAGAATTGTGTTATTGAACTTTCATCTTTTTGAGCAGCCTGCTGATGTTTCTTCTCTTTGATCGAGGCAGCTTTAGGCTTTTTAATTTCTTTGTTGCTCTTTCTTTGCTTTGACATAATAATTCCTCCAATTAAAATTTCTGTAATTTAGCTTGTCTTTGATGCCTGAACCCATACCTTCATTTCAGTGAGGGTTAAAAGACCAAACTGGGTGGCTAAGGCGACATCGGCTGCATCTCGACCGTAGGCGATCGCAATACGATTACCGCATGGTTCGGGCACAGTTGGGTCAAAGATATACCAGCGATCGCCGACAAAGGCTTCAAACCAAGCATGGAGATCCATCGGTTCGAGTTGGTAAAGATAGCCAACAACCATACGAGTGGGAATGGTCAAGCTGCGACACAGAGCAATCCCTAAATGGACAAAATCACGACATACTCCCAAGCGCATTTTTGCCGTTTCCATGGCTGATGTGGAAGTATTGCTTGTTTCATGGCGATATTCAATGTGGGTATAAATCCAATGCCGAATCGCTTCCACCTGATCGTAGGCGGACTCGATATTGGCGACAATTTCGTTGGCCAAATCGACCAACAAATCAGATTGGCAATAGCGACTAGGTAACAGGAATTGGAGAGTATAATCTGGTAATTCCTGAACGGGAATGAAAGCTGCACCGGGTTGGATATCAATGTTATCAGATGTTTCAACCGTTGCTGTGGTATCTACCTGAAATATTCCTTGAGGAACTACTAGGCGTTGGCACAGATTGCCATAGTTATCACTATACTCAAGCATTGGGACGTTTGGCTCAAAGCGATATTCTTCTCGCACAACCCATTGTCCTAAGCCACTTCGAGGTCGTAGCATTAGAATTAGTGGGGAAGGGGTGATCGCTTCAAACACAAGTTGACATCCCGCATCCAGACGCATAAACCCTCCACCTACCTAGTAGCAAATGTAATCAACAGCAAGATGACAACAAACAGGGTAGCTCCTGCGCCCAGGAAAAGATATCGTTGCTGTTGTCGTGGTGAGGGATATTCTGCCCCATAGACATCAGGCTCAATTCCATAGTTATTAGTAAGACCTTCATCGTCTGTGGTGTAGCCAGTTGTAGCAGGATTATCAACAGATTCAGGTTCATCACGACGAATATTTAGTTGAACTTCAGCCGGGATCATTTCGGTACCGTCACTCCGATGTGCTTCATTGAGGTTGCGGGTTTTCCCTTGTATTTTGGTGTCGTTCATGGTGTCCTCCTATGGACTTTATACTTAATTATCTTAGTCTATTTAAACTTCATGAATGAAAAGAAACCCCCATGGCTTCATTCAGTTTAGATTCATTTAAGGACTATTTTTATTTTTATCGCCGGTTTAATTGATTCTGAAATTTGTGCGAATAAATTTAGCCATTTACTACTTTTGATTCGGAACAGCCTTCGCAACTTTGGCAGTGATCTCAACGCTCTTAACGCCCTTAATTTCTTTTGCCAAAGGTTCAATTTTGTCAAGTTGATTTTGAGTTTGGACAGTTCCCGATACAACGATCGCCCCATCCTTAGCCCCAACAGTCAGGTTTCCGTTAGGAATGTTGGCTTCTAGCTTAGAGCGAACTTCACTCTTGAGGTCATTATTGGCGCGATCAGCATCTCCTCCTGTTATATTGTTGCGTTGTTCACGAGCTTGAATATCGGAATCGAGTTGATCTCGACGCACATCATTCTCGGCATCGTTTTGAGTATTTTCGACTGTTTTAGTCGTCGGTACATCTCCCGTCTTCTCAGTAGAATTAGGAGCATTCGTGCTGGTCTTAGCGTTGTTATCACAAGCCACAGTGACCATCAGTAGAATGCTGCTGAGGACTAATATTGTGATCTTTTTCATGATTTATATTCTCTAATAATTGACAAATTGATCAGCGAACAGGCACGGGATCGAGAGACCATCCGCCAGTTGTTGAGGAGGTGGTGTAAACTTCCCACTCGCGAATTCCTCTGCGTTTGAGAATTGCTTCAGCCAGACGGATTTCAGATTCTGTACCATCTACAATTATTAGGTAATCTCCACTAAGCACATAATCTTGATAGACCTTTGCTCGCTCTTCGGGGATTCCTAAACCAACCAAACTGCCAACTAAACCGCCAGCAGCAGCCCCGATCGCACCTCCAGCTAGGGTGGTGGCGACTGCCGTGGCCGTTGCCCCTGCCAACATAATCGGACCAACCCCCGGAATGGCTAAAATACTTAGTCCGACCAGCAATCCTGTCAGTTCTCCGACGGCTGCACCTGCCACTACCCCAGTCTTTGCTCCTTCCTCAGCGTGGCTTGTTCCAGTTACGTCTTGAACTCGTGTCCCACCAATCTCGTCGCTTCGATCTAGGCGATCAGTATATTTGGCAACGATTGATACCTGATTCATGGCAAATCCATTATTTTGCAGTTCATTGAGAGCATTCTCTGCTTCTTCATAGCTAGAGAAGATTCCTAGAGCTTCTTTATTTTTGATTAAAGTCATTTTTTTTCTCCTAATTTTTTAACTTGAATTAATAATTCTTTTTCGACTACGATTATCCTTACTGTTCGGTTATTTTCTACTTTTTTATATTGACTTAATAAACTATAACGGTATAAAAAACAGCCTAGCGAATCTCGCCATTGTAATCAAGGTGGGTTTCGCCACTGGTGAGGTTGACAGTAATTATGCTTTTGACGGTGGGGCTGCTGAAACCCGGTCTGCCACCATAGAAAGTGAAGGTTACAGTGCCATCAGAGTTCTTTACATAGTCAGTTTCTTCAATCGGTCTATGCATCATTGCTTCGGTCCGATAAACCTGTAAACCACCATTGGTTTGCTCGGCTACCTGACGAGCATAGTTCTTTGCCCTGCTCAGGAGACTGATTGTCTCGCGATAGGCGATGGCAGTAGTGGTAACAGACGGTGATTGCGCATCAACTGCTCCGGCAAATAGGCTACCTAGCTCTACGGATACCACGAATAAAATAGTTAGAAGTTGTGTAGGTTGCATGGACTTAACTCCTGCTTGTTGAATTTTACCTAAGTCGAATTAACAACTCTGTTTCTGTTATTATTCTGACAAGGTATTGGGTTATTTCTTGATTGAATTGAATGACTTGATTAACTACGTTACAAAACGTAGGAAAAAACAGGTTGGTATGGATCTCCAGATTAATAAGTGTTAGAAATAGAAAAAGCGATCGCCCCGTTCAGCCTTATGTCACCGAATAGCCCCCCTGTTAAGCGATCGTGCGTCGATACCCTACGATCACAAATTGCTGTAATTCAGTTTGTGATTAGCTTATGAGTTTGAGATATTTAATAGTGGGATAATTAAAGTATGCGGCGACCTGTCAGTAAATTGTAAACTAGTCCAATCAGGGCTAAAACCAAAAGCAGGTGGATTAAGCTGCCTCCAACGTGAACGGAGAATCCTAACAACCAGAGGAGCAGGAGTACAGCCACAGCAGTCCAAATTAGGTTAACCATATTTTTCTTCTCTCTTAAAATGGATAAATATCTTACTTGAGCAAATCTTTAACATCTTCCACAGCATCAATAACCTGACTTTCTACTTGCTTGGTTTTTCCAGCAAATTGGTTTTGAGAATTGCCAGTAATATTGCCAGCCGCTTCCTGTAGCTTGCCTTCAACATTTTTGGTTACTGCTTTTGCCCTTCCTTTCAAGCTCATGCTGTCTTTGACATCTTCTGCTGCATTAAGCATTTGATACCAATTTGCGTTCTAAAAAGTAATTCTGAAATGAGGAAAATAAGTCATAGAA
>CAYPSO010000084.1:0-20196 GCA_964413275.1 uncultured bacterium
TGACTATACTTTCCGACTTCTGAGTAGGTTTGAGTAACTTTAGTTGAGCGGTTAGTTTTCTTTGTTAATACTAATAAACAAAATAAATGAATAGTCATGGGTTTTCTAGTTCGGAGACGAAGACAATCCCTTCAAATACTTGTTCGATTGGGAAAGTTAAATTAATACTTTTTAGTTCGATCATATCTCCGGCTACATATCTTGTAATTTCCCATTTACCGCGATCGTTCTTACTGTAAAGGGCAACTTCGACTCGCTCGGTATCAACCAAAACATAATCCTGTAAAACATCCGAACGTCTATATAGATTGAATTTTTCCCATCGGTCAAAAGCCTTTGTACTCGCCGATAATACCTCTACAATTATACAAGGATAACTGATAAATTTAGTTGCAGTTCGGTCTCGTTCATCACAGGTAACGCTAACATCTGGATAAACATAGTCGTTAGATTCTACTATCTGTACTTTAGCATCGGAATTTAGAACTCGACACCCACGACCTCTGAGATGAGTTTGCAAGATATAGTAAAAGTTTCCGCCAATTTCGCTATGATTAAGCGTGCCACCAGTCATGGCATAGATTTTGCCATCGATATATTCATAGCGAAGTTCCTGCTTTTCCTCCCATTTTAGGTATTCTTCAGGGTTAAGTTTGGGAAAAGGTTCTCGTGCAGCAATCATTAGCGTTTCCCTTAGCTAGTAGATAATAAAATTATACCATTCCTGCTCATTGTGAGTCAGGTAATGCAGTTTTTTTACTTATTTAATAATCTTAAGTAAAAGTTTATAAATAATCCGAAATATTGTGGCGATCGCAACTGAAAAAATTCCCGAAAAAATAGGTAATATAATAATAGCTAATTTCTCTAAATTATAAATAGAGATAATATCATGTAAGTTAGGAACAAACCAAACAATTCCCAAACTAATTAGAGCAATAATAATTAAATCTATTTTCTCAATAAAACGAAAATAAGTAGCAATAATCATTAATAAAAAAACTGCACTTGATAAAGCAATTAATAATTTTAAATTATTAAAAATACTAGCAAAAATAATTGATGATAAACCCGTTTCAAAGCCAATAAAAGCTGCATTTCCTAAAAATTGGACAATAGAAATAGGTGGTTTTTGAGGTTTTCTAGGTTTTACAGGAGGTGCTGAAATAGCAGTAGGTGAAGGCTTAGGAGTAGCTTTTTGTATAATCGTAGGTGTAGGTTGAGTCGGAGCAGAAGTTAAACAATTAAGCACTTCTTGAGCAGATTGAAAACGCTCTGAAGGACTTGCTAAAAGCATTTGATTAAGGATATTGCTGAGGCGATCGCCTATTTTGGGGGCAAATTGTTCCCAGTGCCATTTATTCTGATAAGAATCATATAATTCGCTACTAGACTTCCCTGTAAGTAAAGTAACACAAGTCGCAGCCAAAGCGTAAAGGTCAGTACAGGGGTAAACTTGATTACCTGCCATTTGTTCTGGAGGTGCAAAACCCTGAGAATAAATGCCTGTCGAAGGTGTTAAAGGATTATGACTCGGATTACTCGCAACTTCCTTAACAGCACCAAAATCCAGCAAATGTAAAACACCATTTTTATCCCGCATAATATTAGAAGGCTTAATGTCACGATGAATTGAATTATTATCGTGAACAAATTGCAACACAGGTAAAAGAGATTCTAATATTTCTAATACTTGGGATTCAGTAAATTTACCCTTACTTTGTAATTCCTTTTCTAAATCTTCACCATCAATAAACTCTTGTACTAAATAAAAAAATTGTTCCTGTTTGCCTCCTTGAATATTATCAATTACTAAAGGAAAATAAGCATATAAATCGGGAATTTGTGGATGTTTGTTACCTAACTTTTCTAAAACTAAAGCTTCTCTTTCAAATAAATTAAGAGCAATCTCTAACTGTTGAGTAGATAAGTTACCAGAGGGTTGAAACTGCTTAACCACACATTGACGCATAGTAGGAGTATAACGATCGCCCGCCAAATAAGCAGCACCAAAACCTCCTTGGCCTAATAGTCTAACAGGGAGATAACGCCCTGCCAAAATTAAAGGCATACCACAACTGGTACAATATTTTTGTTGTGCCGTTTGTAAATTGAAAGGTTGATCCAAATCTGCAAAATAATTATTAGGACGAGGACAACCTGGGCGAGTACAGATAAGCTCCATATTTATTATTTGTTAGCGGTTAGCTTTTAGCGGTTAACTATTAATCACTCCTCTACATCATCAATTTCTAAAGGTGGTTTTTTAGCAAATTCTTTTTTTAACAAAGATTCATCCTTTGTGCCAAACTGGGGCAAAATTTCATTGATAAAGGCCTCTGCTGCTTTAGAGCGATAACGATTAGGATTAATAATCACATTGAGTGTCCGCATAACTTGTACTCCTTCAATGGTAGCGTGATGCAAAATTCCCATCTGTAATTCCTTTTCTATAGCCGTTGTCGAAACAAAAGCAGCCCCTAAACCTGATTGTACAGCGTTTTTAATTGCCTCAATAGAATTAAGTTCCATTTCAATAACTAATCTACTGGTATCAATTTCACAACGGGTAAGCACCTTATCAATCACTTTACGAATAGTTGATTGATAATCCAAAGTAATGAAATTTAATTTATAAAGGTCTTCCTTATTTATCGCCGTTTCTTGGACTAAAGCATGATTAACGGGCAAAATCAAGGCTAATTCATCTTCAGCATAGGGAACAATGTCTAAAACTTCATGAAGGTCTCCGGGTACTTCACCACCAATAATAGCCATATCCACTTGTCCATTGGCAACCGCCCAAGATGTACGACGAGTAGAATGTACTTGTAATTGTACCGCTACCTCTGGATATTTTTGACGAAATAAACCAATCATCCGAGGTAAAAGATAAGTACCAGTAGTTTGGGATGCACCAACAATTAGAGTACCACCTTGAAGATTTTGTAAATCTTCGATCGCCCGACAGGTTTCTTGACACAGACTAATAATTTTTTCACCATAATCTAAAAGTAAATGACCAGCTTCAGTTAATTGCGCTCGTCTTCCTCCTCGATCGAATAAAGGAACATTAAGTTGTTTTTCTAAATTTTGCACCTGTAAACTAATGGCAGGCTGAGAAACAAACAAACTATCCGCAGCTCGTTTAAAACTACCTTCAAGGGCAATAGCCTTGAGAATCCGTAGTTGGTCTAGAGTAAAAGGAATATCAGACATTTTTTTTAAAGTAAGAGGTTAATTATGGAACAACAAAAAACTTAAATTGTTCCCTAGATTGGCAGAATGCCTTAACTGAATCATTGATACCATGTAGAGTAACCAAAAATTAATCTTGTATTTATTCTTTATGACACAAAACTGGTTAACCACTAGTCATTTCATTATTTTAGGCTTACTGATGGTATTTGCAATTGTTCATAGTGGCTTGATAATGGTTATATGAATAGTTGAGAAAGGGGATAGGGATTTAGGGGGCTATTTAGAGGGCTGTAGTGAATCATTTTAAGTAAAGGAGATAGCTTTTATGAATCAATATTATTATTTAACCAATCAATTAAATTATCTAAAGAATTAAAATCTAACAAAGCTTCACCTAAAGCTTCTAATTTTTTTAAGGTAATGGTTTCTACTTGTTGTTGAATTTGAGGTGATAATGAACCTATTTTTCGTTGAAGAAGCTTGAGGATTAATTGAGAAGCTTCTTCTTGTCTTCCATCCTCAAGGCCTTCTTGATAAACTCTAGTTTCTCGTAAATCAACTAAACCTAACATCTTCCCTATCTCCTCCCTAGTTAAATTAGGAAACTTATAAATAATGGTTGTTTCTATTATCTCTAAAATTATCTTAGTTGGTACAACCGAACTAGACTGCTTAACCTCTTCGAGTAAAATCTTAGCCTTAGATACCGCCGTCTTAGGTGGCTCAACAATCAACTTCAGCAATCCCAACCCCAAATCATTATCCACCTTCAACTCATCTAGATAAATCTCCCTTACTCGATTCGCTAACAACTCCTCATATCCAATTCTCTCTTCAGGAGCAACATTACGTTGAGGATAAACAATTACACCTTGCCAATTTTTTAATTCGGGATACTGGCGTAAAAACAAGAAAATCTCCGCAAATAAACGGTTATAAAGCTCATTATCCTTCTGAAACTGAACTTCAATAAAATAAATCGGAGCATTTTTCTCATTTTTAGGTGGCACAAAAACCCCATCAATCCGAAAAACAGTTTGCTTCAACTCTACTGACTCAAAACAATAACCCACTCTTGGTTCTTCTCCTAATAATTTGAATAATAAGGCAGGTGCAGAATTAAATATTCTGTAAAATAAAGAGTCAGTTTTCATAATTTTAAGCAAAAGAGATAGCTTTGGATAATTAGATTATCTATCCCAAAACTGAATTTGTCCCATCAATTAGGCAAAATACGTTACTGGATCATTGATACCATGTAGAGTAACCAAAAATTGATCTTGTATTTATTCTTTATGACACAAAACTGGTTAACCTCTAGTCATTTCATTATTTTAGGCTTACTGATGGGATTTGCAATTGTTCATAGTGGCTTGGCGGCCGCTAGAATGTGGGGTGAGAGTATAATTGGAGCAAGATTATATCGGGTATTATTCGCCTTATTGAGTATTCCCTTGGCAGTCATTGTTATTATTTACTTTTTTAATCACCGTTATGATGGCTTAATTTTATGGCAAGTACAAACTATACCAATGGTAAAAACATTTGTTTGGGTTTTGTCAGCTATTTCTTTTATTTTTTTATATCCTGCTACATTCAACCTCTTAGAAATTGCAGCCGTGTCTAAACCAGAAGTACATCTTTATGAAACTGGTATTATTCGTATTAGTCGCCATCCTCAGATGGTAGGGCAGGTTATTTGGTGTATTGCTCATACTCTCTGGATTGGTAGCACTTTTATGATAGTTACTTCTTTTGGTTTAATTGCCCATCATTTATTTGCTGTTTGGCATGGGGATAAGCGTTTAGAAAAACGCTATGGAGATGCTTTTTTAAAAGTAAAAGAACGTACTTCTGTTATTCCTTTTTTAGCAGTTTTAGATGGTCGTCAGAAATTACAATTAGCTGAATTCGTCAAGCCTGCTTATATAGGCGTTATAGTCTTTATTTGTTTACTTTGGTGGGGACATCCTTGGTTAATGACAGTGACATCTAAAGTTTATTGGTAATAAATTTTTTAGTTCGTGGTTCGCGGACTGCTTCGCATTTGCTTACGCAAAAGTGGTTCATGGTTAATAATAAATAGTTAGTAGTTAATAATTAATAGTTTTTCCAATGACAAATAACTAATTACAAACGATCGATGATAATTTATTCTGTCAATCAAAACACATTTTCTGAAGAAGTTTTAGAAGCTCCAAAACCTGTTTTAGTATATTTTTGGGCGCCTTGGTGCGGTTTATGCCATCTTGTGCAGCCTTTTTTATTAAATTTACAATCCCAATGGCCAGAACAAGTTAAATTAGTTAGTATAAATGCCGATGAAAACTTGAAATTAGCTAGCACTTATAACCTCAAAAGTCTGCCAACCTTAATTTTATTTGACCAAGGAGATATTTTACAACGCCTAGAGGATTTTCCCGGCAGAGAAGCATTATATAAAGCTTTAGAAAATATGTTTTGTTCTTTAAGGAAGGTTAATTAAATCAATTATGAATAATCTATTTTCCTTCGTATGGTCAGTGTTATGAAAGTTAAACAACTGAAAATTAATTCTTTTCGAGGAATTAGAAATTTAACATTAGATTTTGATTTCCATCAACCTACTGTCTTTATTGGAATTAATGGAGTAGGCAAATCCAGCATTTTAGACTGTTTGGCTATTTTATTATCTTGGTTTAGTGCCCGCATTCAGAATTCACAAGGAGCAGGAAATTATTTTATTGATTCTGATATAAATAATAACAATAAAGAAACACATAATAAAATAACAGTTTGTACATCAGATCTAAAAGATTTTTTCTGGTCTTTAACAAAGGTAAAAAAGGGATATAGCAAAGAAACTAATACCGATTTAAGTAATCTTAAGCTCTTAATTGAAAAGATACGCCATAAAATAGAAGCTGATTCTCAAAGTTCATTACCTTTAGCCGTTTATTATCCAACTAATCGGGCAGTGCTTGATGTTCCTTTAAGAATCAAGCAAAAACATTTATTCGAGCCTATCAATGCTTATGACTTGGCATTAACTAAAGAAAAAATAGATTTTAGACGATTTTTTGAATGGTTTAGAAATCGAGAAGATTTAGAAAATGAAAACTATAGATATAATCCAGAACAAAAACAAGATCGACAATTAGAAGCAGTCAGAAAAGCTATCTATCAAATGTTAGAGGGTTTTTCTAATTTGAGGGTAGAGCGTTCTCCTTTACGAATGACTCTAGAAAAAGAAGGGGAAAAATTAATTGTCAATCAACTATCTGATGGGGAAAAATGTTTACTCGCAATGGTGGGAGATTTAGCGAGAAGATTAGCAATTGCTAACCCTTCTTATGAAGATGCACTACAAGGAGAGGCAATTGTTCTTATTGATGAAATTGAATTACATCTTCATCCTTCATGGCAAAGAAATATTATTTCAGCATTTAAAAGAACTTTTCCTAACTGTCAATTTATTATTACAACTCATTCTCCCCAAGTATTGAGTTCCATTCAGTCTAAAAATATTTATATTCTACAGTCAAATAGTGAAGGAATTTTTGCCAAAAAACCGGCAAGTTCTTTTGGTAGAGATAGTAATAGCATTTTAGAAAATATTATGGGTGTTTCCGAACGTCCTCAAGAAATTAAACAAGATATTCTTAAGTTATTTCAATTGATTGATGAAGGTAACTTAAGTGACGCTCAACAACTACGTCAGGAAATTGCTAATAAAATTGGCTCTGATGAACCAGAATTAATAAAAGCTGATGTTTCTATTAAACGTAGGGAGATTTTGAATCGTTGAAACACATAAAAAAAAATCAGCCTCCGCAAGATTTTATTCAATGGAAAAATTCAGAAAATGAAGATTGGCAACCAAATTGGAATAACTTTCAAAAACCAGAAAAAAAATCAGTTCATGATTCATTATTGCAGGAACAAGGCTTTATTTGTTGTTATTGTGGACAACGAATTAGCAGAGAAATTAGCCATATAGAACATTTAAAACCAAGGAATCAATATCCAGATTTGACACTAGATTACACAAATTTTATCGCATCCTGTCAAGGAGAAAGTGAAGAAACTCCCCCTCCGATTCCTGTTCACTGCGGACACAAAAAAGCAGAATGGTATGAAGAAACTTTGATGGTTTCACCTCTAAATAATAAATGTGCAGATTTTTTTCGATACACAGATGATGGACAGATATTGCCGACAACAGATTCAAATAAGCAAGAAGCAGCTAAAGAAACTATTAAAAGATTAGCTCTTGATATTAATAAATTAAAAAAGATGCGAGAAAAAGCAATTGAAGGTCTTGGTATTGATACTCTTGATGACGATAATGAAATAAAAAAACTAATAGATGGCTTTGAACAAATGAATACTAATGGAGAATATGAACCATTTTGTAGTGCAATTGTTTATATCTTGAAACAATATTCATAGTTTTTTATAGGGATCGCAATTAACTATTTGTTTGTGCGACTTATCTAAAGATTAGTTATCAACTGCCCAAGTAACCAATAATTAAGTTATGTGTCAAAATAATTAGCGTGACTTTATTGATGATCGACAAACTATCTAAATTAGACATTAAAGAATGGAACTACTTTATCAATATGCCTGGTTAATTCCTGTCCTACCCTTGGTAGGAGCGATGGTAGTTGGCCTAGGACTAATTTCCTTAAACAAAGCAACCAACAATCTCCGGCAAATCAATGCCGTTTTTATTGTCTCCCTACTAGGAGCAGCAATGGTTTTTTCCTTTGCCCTGCTGTGGAGTCAAATTAATGGTCATCCTGCCTACACCACTATGTTTGAATGGGCTACGGCGGGAGATTTTCACCTCAATATGGGTTATACCATAGATCATCTGAGCGCCTTAATGTGCGTAATCGTGACTACAGTAGCTTTTCTGGTCATGATTTATACCGATGGCTATATGGCTCACGATCCCGGTTATGTACGCTTCTATGCTTATTTGAGTATCTTTAGTGCTTCCATGTTAGGTCTGGTTATCAGTCCTAATTTGGTACAAATTTATATTTTCTGGGAATTGGTGGGAATGTGTTCCTACCTACTAATTGGTTTCTGGTTCGATCGCAAAGCAGCAGCCGATGCTTGTCAAAAAGCTTTCGTAACTAACCGTGTTGGTGACTTTGGCTTACTTTTAGGTATGCTTGGTTTATACTGGGCGACTGGTAGCTTTGAGTTTGACATCATGGGAGAAAGACTCCAAGATTTAGTCTCCTCCGGTACATTAGCGGCTGGTTTAGCGGCTCTTTTTGCCGTTTTAGTGTTTTTAGGCCCTGTAGCTAAATCCGCTCAATTTCCCCTTCATGTGTGGCTTCCTGATGCTATGGAAGGCCCTACTCCCATCTCTGCTTTAATCCATGCTGCGACGATGGTTGCGGCGGGTGTATTCCTCATTGCTCGGATGTATCCAGTATTTGAGCATATTCCTGTAGCCATGAATGTCATTGCTTGGACTGGAGCATTTACCGCTTTTCTAGGTGCTAGTATTGCCTTAACCCAAAATGACATCAAAAAGGGTTTAGCTTATTCTACCATGTCCCAATTGGGTTACATGGTCATGGCCATGGGCATTGGTGCTTATACCGCCGGACTTTTTCACCTGATGACCCATGCTTATTTTAAAGCGATGTTATTCTTGGGTTCTGGTTCTGTAATTCACAGCATGGAAGGAGTTGTGGGACATAACCCCGTTTTAGCCCAAGATATGCGTTTAATGGGTGGTTTGCGTAAGTTTATGCCCATTACCTCCATTACCTTTTTAGTTGGTACTCTGGCAATTTGCGGTATCCCTCCCTTTGCTGGTTTTTGGTCAAAGGATGAAATTCTTGGACTAGCTTTTAGTGCTAATCCAGCTTTGTGGCTTGTGGGTTGGTTAACTGCTGGTTTAACTGCTTTCTATATGTTCAGAATGTATTTTATGACCTTTGAAGGGGAATTTAGGGGTAATGATACGAGTATTCGTAACAATCTTTTAGCTGGGGCATCAGGCGTAAATTTTGGCCCCGGTGCTATGGATGTGAAGGAATTAGAAAATATCCCCTATGGGGGAGAAAATGATGACCACGATCATCATCACGCACCCCATGAGTCTCCTTTTACCATGACTTTTCCCCTCATGGCTTTGGCTGTACCTTCGGTTGTGGTTGGTCTAATCGGCCGTCCTTGGAATAATAATTTTGAAGGATTTGTCTTTGCCCCCGGAGAAGTTGTTGAACACGCCCACCATTTCGATCGCACTGAGTTTTTAATCATGGGTGGTAGCTCTGTTGCTATTGCGGTAGCTGGTATTATTGTTGCCTTTTTGATGTATCTCAAAGGTAAAATTGACCCCAGTGCGATCGCAGCTAAGTATCCTCAACTCTATCAACTCTCCCTCAATAAATGGTATTTCGATGAAATCTATAACAAATACTTTGTTATCGGCTCTCGTCGTCTCGCCAGACAAATTCTTGAGGTTGACTACAGAGTTGTGGATGGAGCAGTTAACCTGACTGGTTTAGCAACTCTCCTTAGTGGGGAAGGTTTAAAATACCTCGAAAATGGCCGTGCTCAATTCTACGCTTTGATTGTCTTTGGTGCAGTCTTAGGGTTTGTAATTTTGTTTAGTGTGGTTTAATTTTCCCTACAATTGAATCTTTACTTTTGGGACCCATGGGTCCCATTTTTCATCCCAGAGAAAAGAACATTGTCTATAATTAGAAATATAAAGAATTGTAAAGCATAAAGAGATAAAAATGACTGAACCTCAACCTACTACTACTCCTAAACTCGAAGAGCCTAAATTTGGTTTTAACGGATATGCCGAACGTTTGAATGGTAGAGCCGCTATGATTGGCTTTATTTTCACTCTTCTGATTGAATATCTTACAGGTAAAGGTCTTTTATCTTGGTTAGGATTACAGTAAAAAGACTATTAACAAAAGTTGCGAAGGTAAAAGATTTTTTTTACTTTCCAACTTAGTTGACACCATTTTAGGTTTTGCTAAGATAACGTGGAATTAGATAATTAATAATTCCTTATAAAAATATATGAACCTTGTATTTACTAGATTTTTTAAATCAATTTATCGTAAAGAACCAATTTCGAGTTTTCTTGTTATAGTCGCAGCAACTGATTTGGTTATTGGTGGTATTGGTTCTCATTGGACATTATTTAGTTTAGGTTTAATTATTGCTTTAACTGCCGGATTAGTGCGTTGGCAACAAGTACAAAAAGCCAGAAAAATTACTGTCAGAGAAAAAGCAAGATATTTTCTTCCTCCTAGTTCTTCTCGTCCTGCTTTACCCATGTTGATAACTGATAAAACCCGCCGATGATAAACTCTATTAAAACAAAATTACTAAAAATTGGTGAAGTTGCCACAGAAAGTAATATTTCTGTGAAAACAGTTCGCTACTATGAAGAACTAGGATTGCTTACTTCTGTGGTTCAACGCTCTGAAACTGGTTATCGTCTTTTTGATAACTCCGTATTTAATAGATTAGCATTTATTAAAAGAGCTCAATCTCTAGGACTTACCCTTAAAGAAATTCAAGAAATTTTAGCTATTCGCGATCGAGGTGATGTACCCTGTAAGATGGTTAAACATCATTTATTATCCAAATTACAAGAAATTAATCAACAAATAGAATCCCTAGAAATTCTTAAATCTGAATTGCAAGGTATTCTCGCAGGATGGCAAGATAAACCATCTTCTGAAAAAATAACTCGCACTATTTGTCCTAATATTCAATAAAATAGCACCGATGAAGCGTCTTTTAATTGCAACTACCATCTTAAGTATGATCAGCAGTGTTGAATTAGCTAATGCTCAAATATTACCTCCAAGCCCTACTGAGCAAAGGCAAATTTATCAAGCAGTACCAGCCCAAGCTTGGTCAAATGTTCAAGTAATCAAAACTTTAACGGGACATACCGCAGCAATTGATTCTTTAGCTTTTAGTTTTGACGATAAAATTTTAGTTAGTGGTGGTAGTTATAACGATCCTTTAGCTCGGTTTTGGTGGCTAAAAACAGGTCGTCAAATTGAAAATTTGAGAGCGCAACGTAGTGCTGTCAGTAATATGTTAATGAGTCCTGATGGTACGACTTTAATTAGTAGTGGTGATGATTCGGGGATTAATATTTGGGATTGGGCAACAGGTAAATATGTTGCTACTTTTTTAGAGCATGATGCTAATATCATGTCCTTAGCTTTTACTCCTGATAGTAAAATTTTGGTTAGTGGGGCTTTGGATGGGATTAAAGTTTGGCGAATAAATCCTAACCGTCCTCTT
Source organism: uncultured bacterium (assembly GCA_964413275.1). Classification (GTDB taxonomy): domain Bacteria; phylum Cyanobacteriota; class Cyanobacteriia; order Cyanobacteriales; family JAABRE01; genus JAABRE01. The sequence continues at coordinate 11,500 of CAYPSO010000084.1, forward strand.
TATACTTTACTTGGTTTTGGTAATCCTATTTATGCGGTTGCTATTAGTCCCGATGGAGAAATTATAGCCAGTGGTGATAATCAAGGTAAAGTAAAATTCTGGAAACTCAAAACAGGAATTTTAATTTCAGAATTTTCACCTCATCAAGAAGCAATTAGTAGTGTTATCTTTACTCCCGATGGTAAATTGATGATTACAGCAAGCTATGATCGCACTATTAAAGTATGGAATTTAGCTACGGGTGAAATACTTTATACCCTGACAGGTCATAGTGCCATGATTCGGGCTTTAGCTCTCAATCCTGATGGTCAAGTTTTAGCAAGTGCTAGTAATGATGGTATTCGTTTATGGGACCTTTATAGTGGCAGATTATTAAATCATTTAACGGATCATAATGATTGGGTAGAATCTTTAGCTTTTAGCTTCGATGGAAAGACCTTAGCCAGTGGCGGTTATGATTTTAATATTAAACTCTGGCAACCTGTGGCTTTAGAAGATAGATAAAATCTTGTAGGATTTCTTTTGAGATTTCTAGTTAAACTACCTGTTTAGGTAGTTAAGCTTTTTTGAAAAAACGAATAATTTCCCTTACCTGTTCTAAAAATTGGCTGTCTTCTGTTAGTTGGGCAATTGCCTTACGATTATCTTTACTAATGTTTTCATGTTCTGTTTGATTGACAGCTTGCCAATGTTCTAAACTAGCTCGAAGTTGGTTATGATTATGACGTAATTCTTGCCATTGTTCTTCTTGTTTTTTCACTAGAGAATTTTCATCATTAGCATCTAATATTTTTTCCAAATGCTTTAAGGTATTTTCAATTTTTAATACCCGCTCCCGTAATTCTAAAACATCTTCCCGTGGATAATTAATTTCTTGGCGAATTGCTTTTAAACGTAGTGCTAAATATTGATAACCTCGAATTGTTGGACGTAAGCCAGTTAATAATAAAGTTGCCCCCGAAGACAGATAACCAATTGAACTAATATTTAAAGCCGCTAAAAAATATAGTCCTAGAGCAGAAAAAAGATGTAATGCGATCGCAATTAAAATTGACCAACGAGCTACCTTATTAACATAGACTAATTGTTTTTTATCAAAGGTAATGTTTTTTTGACGAGAAATATTAGCTTCTGTAATTACTTCCTTAGCATCAAAATAAATATTCCAAGGAATAGTAACAATTACTAATAACCACCAAAAACTAGCAATGCCAATGAGCCAATCGACTAAATTTCCCGCAGGGATATTAAGCCACTGTAAAATAAAAAATGCTATTAACAGAAGGAAACTAAAGCCGCAACTAAAGCCGAAATAACCATAAGTCATAATATTGTTTCTCACCGTAACTCTTATTCACAATTGTGATCGAAACCATCTGATTTTTCCCTCTAATAGTGACAATTTTTTTACTGTCACCAAATAATTATCAATAATTTGTTATTTTTATTTATAATCATTTATAGTCATAAATTATTATAAGTTTTAATTTTATGAAAAAAAACATCTGGATAATTAGCACTGCATTTAGTTTAAGTAAGGTAAAGTTTTTATGGGCGAATATGCTTTATCTTGCCAATTTGCTAGGGACACTTTTCAAACCTTTGGTACTGGAGAAAGCGAAGAAATAACAATACATCATCGTGATAATCCCATCCAAGAAACTATTGCTACTTTAGCTCTTGATCCTAATAATAGTAAAGAATTCGTGTCTTTAGTTCAAACTCTCAAACCCCAATGCATGGAAACAACACCAAAAATTTGTCCGGGCGATCGTTTAGAATAAAAATAATTTTAGTTAATTAGAAAGTAATTCAATTAATTCTGTTTTTTTCAGATGAGAATAGCCTGACAAACCTTTATCTTTAGCTATTTTTTTAAATTCAGCAACTGTTAATTCATTTAGTGAATTTGTCCCATGATTGTTATCTGATTTTTGTTCTGGTATTGTATAAAAAATTTCTCTAAAAATTTTATATTTTGCTCCTTTCTTTACTAATACCACATTTTAATTTTATTACCTCAGATAAAGATTCTTGCCAAGACTTTCGATTTGCACTATCCATTTTATTTACTGCGGTTGCTAACTTAACACTTTCAAGTTTTAAAGGATTAACAGAACGATGAATAAGATAATCTAAACCCGCTTTAATTTCTTCTCTGATTGCTGTTGCTAAATTAATTTGCGGTAATTTTTCTTGGGTAAGTAATTTAACCGCATTTTTAGTATTTTCTGAATCGTCTGCAATGATACACCAAACTTGTTTTAATCCTGCTTCTTCTGCTACTGCTTCTGGTAATTCAAAAATATCCATTAGTTTTGTAGCTTGTTTCCCTTTAGGAAAAAAGTACGGTAACAAATCTATATTTTCCTTTTTTTTTATATTTTACGATAATTTTTCTAATAGCTTCCCTTGCTTGATTTCGTTGAGCATCAGAAATTTTTAAAAATTGGTAAAGCATTAGGATTTGCTAAATTAGAACCAAAAGAATTAAGAGCTTCACCTATTTCTGGAAAAAATTTAGTAATTGCGATCTGCGAAGCAGGCGCTAAAGCGATCGCAGCATTTTCTAAAGAAGCAAGATTATTGTGTTTAGTCGGCATCAAAATAACATCAGCAGCACGAATACTTTCTTGGCTAAACAATCCCCAATTCGGTGAAGAATCAATCAGAATATAATCATAATTATTTTGAAGATTTGAAAGGACTTCTCTTAAATTTCCTGTTGCTATTTTTTGAGTAATTGAAAAATCTTTAATTGAATTATCATCTGCTGGTATAACATCAAAACCAAATACAATACCTTGTTTATTTTGTAATTTATAAGAGGAAATAGTTTCTGAAATATCTTTATTTTTAGGATCGGCTAGATATTCAAAAAGCTTTATTTTTGCAGGATCAATTTTTAAAATATTAGTTAAATCCTGCTGATTTGGGTCAAAATCAACAACTAAAACTTTTTTATTAAAAGGTGGTAAACATAACATTCCTGCTAGATTTATTGTTGTTGTTGTTTTACCTACTCCTCCTTTGTTATTGTAAGTTGCTACTGATAAAGCTTGCTTGGTATTATCTATATTATCTGCATTTCTTCTCTGTTGCCTGTTCCCTCTCTCAACAATGTAATTAATTTTGTGTACCTACTTAATTATTTGAGAGTAATTCTATCTCAAAATTGTAGGTGGATAATGCCAACCCTATAGTAATATCTAATATTTTGTTAGAATCATAAATATTATAGTTTTATCAACTATTTGTTATAATTCTTTAATTTTGTGTAATAAATCAAAAAAACTTTTTACCAAAAATTAATACAACAAATTTTAAAAATTGGTTATGAAGAGAAAAAATTAACGCAATAATAATACTTTGGTATGTATTTTGAGTTTAGTTGTCACACCGATTCCACAACCATACACTTCTATAAAAACTTTCTCAATATTATCATATTGCCTCAAATAACGCAAATACGTAAATTAATAAAAATAATTATCAATAAAAAATCATGTTTATACAATGTTAAGTTTTATAAAGCAAAATAAATGATATAAATATTAAAAGATTAATCAAAAATCAATTACGAAAACTTATCTTTAAGATGAAAATAGTAGAACTACCCATATGTTGATAATTAGATGCTATATGATTGAGTGAGTTTTAGATAATTAGTGAGATTATGGAGTTATTAGAAAGGATACGTTTAGGATTAGCAGTGGGTGTAGCTAAAATTGTAACAGGAGTAGTGCGTGGATTGCGTTTAGGAGCAGGAAGCGTATTACCGGGGGAAATTGCCAGTCGTTTATATCCGGGGTTACTTTCACTATTATCTCAACAAATTAAACAGGGAATAATTTTAATTGTCGGCACTAACGGAAAAACTACAACTGCCTTATTATTACGAACAATTTTAGAAAATCAGGGCTATAGAATTGTCCATAATGTTACAGGTGCAAATTTAATTAATGGTTTAATTACTACTCTTTTAGAGTCGAGTAATTTAGTGGGTAAATTAGATGCAGATTATGGAATTTTAGAAGTAGATGAAAATGTTTTACCTTTGGTCTTAAAAGATTGTTATCCTCGCTATATTTTAGCCTTAAATTTATTTAGAGATCAGTTAGATCGCTATGGAGAAGTTGATACCATTAGTCATAGATGGGAAAATGCTATAAGCAAGTTACCAGAAGGTACAACTATTATTTTAAATGGGGATGATCCAACCTTATGTTATTTGGGTCAAAGATTGAAGGATAAAGTCTTATTTTTTGGTTTAAATGAACGAAATTTATATTTAGAAGAAATACCCCACGCAGTTGATTCTATCTATTGTCCTAAGTGCGGAGCTTCCTTAGAATATGAAGGAGTATATTTATCCCATTTAGGTGATTATCATTGTCCGAGTTGTGATTTTACTAAAAGTAAATTAGATGTTAATAGTCAAGAATGGCCGCAAATTTTAATCGGTGTTTATAACAAATACAATACTTTAGCTGCTGGTTTATTAGCTCAAGATATTGGTATTGATCCTGAAGTAATTTATGAAACTGTTAAAAACTTTAAAGCTGCATTTGGTAGAGCAGAAGAGTTAAATATTGATGGCAAACATATTCGGATTTTATTATCAAAAAATCCTGTGGGCATGAATGAAACAATTCGGGCAGTAAATGATATTAAAAGTCAAGGCAAATCTTCTACTACTTTGATGGTGTTAAACGATCGCATTCCTGATGGTACTGATGTATCTTGGATTTGGGATGTTGACACAGAAAAATTAGTCAGTTTAGGAGGAATATTTATTGTTAGTGGTGATCGCATTTATGACATGGCTTTACGTTTGCGCTATAGTCAAAACAAAGTCGATCCTGAAAATAATAATTTTAAATTAATTGTGGAAGAAGATTTAGCAACTGCCATTAAAATCGCCTTAGAAAATACTCCTTCAATGGAAACTTTACATATTTTACCAACCTATTCTGCCATGTTAGAAGTGAGACAAATTTTAACTGGAAAAGCAATTAATTAATAATAACTACATAAAAAAAATATGGAAATTAAAATCGGCTGGTTATATCCTAAATTAATGAGTACCTATGGAGACAGGGGTAATGTAATTTGTCTGCAAAAAAGATGTGAATGGCGAGACATTAAAGTATCAATAATTCCTTTAGATCAAAATGCAGAAATAGAAAATTTTAAAGAAGTAGATATAATTGCCGGAGGAGGAGCGCAAGATAGACAACAAGAAATAGTAATGCGGGATTTAAAAGGTGCTAAAGCTGAAGCATTTAAAGAAATAATTGAAGCAAATGTACCGGGAGTTTTTACCTGTGGCTCACCTCAGTTATTAGGGCATTATTATGAACCAGCTTTAGGAGAAAGAATTGAAGGATTAGGTATTTTAGATTTAGTTAGTAAACACCCCGGAATTAATGCTCCTCGCTGTATTGGTAATGTGGTATTTGAATTAACTGCTTCTCCCCTTGCTGAAGATATAAAATTTATGTTAGGAGAAAAACCTATAGTCATAGGTTTTGAAAATCACGGCGGTAGAACTTATTTAGAAACAGTAGAACCATTAGGAAAAGTAATTAAAGGTTATGGGAATAATGGAGAAGATGGTTGGGAAGGAGCTTTTTATAAAAATGCGATCGCAACTTATGCCCATGGCCCATTATTGCCGAAAAATCCCTTTATTGCCGATTGGCTAATTCAAAAAGCCTTACAGAATAAGTATCAAGATACTATTTCTTTAACAAAACTTGATGATTCTTTAGTAGTACAAGCGAGAAAAGCAATGTTAAAACGTTTAGAATTAGCTAATTAAATTAATAATTTAAATTTAATAATTAACAAATCAGAGATGATGGGCAATTAATTATCTGAAATATTATGTAATTGCCCACCATAATCAAGGAAAATTGTTTTTGACTTAGTTACTGCCAGCAAATACCACTTCAGGAAATTTGCCTTGAGCTTCTGCCATGCTAGTTTTTTTGCCGTTTTCTTGCCAAAAATTAATTACTTCTGTAGCTTGATTAAGAACTTCAATTCTTTCGTTTTCATCAATCCAGTGTTTAGAATCGAGTTCATCCTTTAACTGTTGCCAAGCATCATTTTTAGGCCAGAAAAAGTAAGCTGTTAAGGGACTTGTTCCTTTGCCCACTACTTGATCTACTGCAATGGCTACGTTAGCATCTAACCATAGCACTTTTAAGATAAATTTGGAATCCAATTGGACCTCTAATAAAATAAACAATTCTCTATTCTAACTTAAAAACAAGAACTAAAGCAATTAGGATTTGCTGAACTTGTTTTTTGGTTAGAGTTAAGTAGTCAGTAGTCAGTAACTTCAAATTCTAGCTCTATAAAATTATGACCTTTATCCCTGAAACTGATAAAAATTATCCAAAAACTGTAGGCAATAATCAGCAATCTCAAAAAATGTCTGAAGAGAAAATACTTTGTCCACATTGTAGGCGTACAGCTAATAATGGTATAAAGTGTAAAGGCATATGTGTAGCTGATAATGACTATTAAAATATTTATTAAATTGACGTTACGCGAGAGGTGTTAGGGAGTAAGGAGTAGTTTCGTTACTATTAATTTCCTGTTTCATCCTTCCCAATTCATAATTCATAATTCATCCTTACCTAAATACTTATTCAGCCAACCCTATTCACCAAAGAGAGAAGGACATAAACTAACAAAATACTGAACATTTTATCAATTTACAGCCTTCTCTCGGAAAAAATCAGAAAGAATTGGAATAAACCTAATTCTATTGGCGATAGGGAACTTTATCTAAGCTAATGTTCATTGCTGAAACTCTAGGCATAGTTTGAACAGCCGTATTAATACTACGTGCCATATTCAAGAATAAAGCGGGAGAGCCTGCTTTTGGTGCTTGATCTTGGGGAACATAACGACGTACAGTGGTTTGCCAAATAACTTGAGGGAAACCAAGTGTAGCACGATGATAACCATCATAGCGAGGGGACTTGATATTGAAAGGAATTTCACCGGCTTCACGACTAGGTAAGTTACGACGACGCTGATAAGGCACAGTATCATAACCAAAGTTTTCTAAATACTCGTCTGTATTCAGTAACTCGTCAACAAAGCCTTGAATGCCTTTGGTAACTACTACAATAGACCAAGCAATTTTTTCTCTTTCACTATAAACGTCACGTCCTAAAACTCTTTGAATACATTGTTCAACAAAGCGGTAGTTGCTGTTTTTGTCATAAAAACTGTTTTTAAAGGTTTTAGAAAGTAACAAGCCACGAATAAAGTCACGAACAGTAATTTGACCATTACGTAGTTGAGATTCTAGGTTGACTTCCCGATCCCACTTGAAGGCATGGAAAAATATCTGACGATAAGCCGCCTCAATCAGATAAGTCATCTCTGTGTAAGAGAGAGTGTTTTCTGTTGAAAAAATAACAGGTTTTTCATCACCGCCAACTTCATAAGCGGCGACGCGCTGATTTTGGCTCTTGGGAGCATAACTCAATAAAGGGATAGCCAATTTAAAATCCTCCTCAAAGTTTAGATAATCTTAAAAAAATCTTTATCCACAATCATAAGTGACTAAGGGTATCACTTCTTGAGAAGGTTACAAAATATTACAAAAAGCAATTTCTTACCAACCGCTTATACTCACTAGGGGAAAATCACTATATAATTTTTCTTCTGCTACTTTTTCTCGATCTTGAATCCGAATTTCTACACAAAAAGTTGCGGTACTAAAACCACCAAAACGTTTAACTGTACTAGTTCTTATGCGTATATTAGGACTAGCAAACCAAAAACGCTCGATAATACTCATAGTTTCATATTCGGTTATTAATACTAATCCGTTTTCTCGATCTATTTCATATTCTCCAATCACCGGGACAATTTCCGCATATCCTCTTTCTCTAATTAATTTACCTTTTTTAGGGTTATCTGTTTCTGGTACTAAAGCAAATACGGTACTTCCTTCATGGTTTTCATCTTCTTTATCCCAAGCCATAGAGCCGTACCAAGTAACGTACGCTCCTCCTACTGCTAAACTTGGCTCAATATCATGTACTTGACAAATTTCTACTATTCTTTGATCTTCTGGCCCTAAACTTTCGACAATAATCTCTGAATCGCCAGTTTCTGCCCTTCTAAATGGTAAATGATGGGTTGTTCTTTGCGATCGCCATTTTCCAGCACTTTTTTGAAAAAATTTCATTCCATCCATTTTTTTAACTCCTGATTGATAAAAGATATTTTTACCATATAAGTATAAAACACCGCACTTGAAAGGCGGTGAAGTAAGCAGATTGATCGACAAGTTTTATCTATATTAATGATTAGCTTTAACCTACTTGTTATTTTTTAAATTAATAATTGCGATGCCTCCATTTGTTTAATCTGTTTTCTCCTATTGTTGCTAATGCTTGTAAATTTATTAATTGTTTTTCTAACACATGAACTTGATTGGTTTGTGTGTTTAAATCTTCTCTTAAAGCATTATTTGTTGTCATTTGTTGAGTAATTGTAGTTTGCTGTTGAGCTAATTTTCTTTGTAGTTCTTCAAATTGTTGACTCAAATTATTTGCTTGTTGTTTTTCTTGAGATTCTAACTGATTAATTAGGGCGTGTAACTCTTCTAATTGCTGATTTTTTTGCTTTAATTCTGAGTGCAAAGATTTAGTCTGATTTTGG
>CAYPSO010000085.1:0-12770 GCA_964413275.1 uncultured bacterium
AAATCTTATCTAATAGTAATTACGATTAATAATTTGCCCACCTTAAACCCCACATTAATTTATCAAACTTCAATCTAATATTCCACAAGACTAATAATAGGCAAATCAGGAATTTTCTTTCTGCCTTGTAAATCTTTTAATTCAACTACAAAAGCAAAACCTAAAACCTCACAACCAATTTGAGCTAACAAATCTGCCGTAGCTTTAGCAGTACCACCAGTGGCAATCAAATCATCAACAATTAATACTTTGCCACCAGAATCCAAAGCATCTTGGTGAATTTCCAACTTATCACTACCATATTCCAACTCATATTCTACAGTATGCACTGCCGCAGGTAATTTTCCCGGCTTACGAACAGGTACAAAACCGGCATCAAGTTGATAAGCTAAAGGAGGGGCAAAAATAAAACCTCTTGATTCCATTCCTACAATGTAATCTGGAGCTAAACCTGCTTCCCGACATTTCAAGGCCATAGTATCAATGGTATATTTTAAGCCTGTGGGATGTCTTAAAAGGGTAGTAATGTCCCGAAACATGATACCGGGTTTAGGAAAATCTGGTATATCACGAATTAAAGATTTGATGTCCATGGTGTAGGCTATTAGTGTTTTCTATTTTTATCTAAGTCTAAAATTATAGATTTAATCCTTATAAATGTTTAAACAAATTCATTAAACATGAGTGATTCCACCAGTGTTATGTCCGATGTTAATCTGTCTCAAGATTCAAAACCAGTTATTTTATCCAGTCTCCCTGATATTGAGATAGCAGGAAAAACTTTTTCCATGCACACTCAACAACAAATTGATTTGATTTTACTTGCTCTAGAATCCCTAGAGGTTGGAGGAGCAGAACATATGTTAGCCTTGGCTAAACAGTTAGAGCTACAAGATATTATTAAAAATAGAGTCGTATTTTGGCGTTTACGCTGTACTAATTTCTGGCGACGCTCTTATAACAGAGATAATCTAAGTTTAGATGAAGCTAAAGCTTTAGTAATTATTGCTAGTTATCGAGCAAAACAGTTAACTGTATTAATTCGGCAGTTACTAATGGCTGAAGAAGAAATGAGGAAAAGAGATTTACCTTTGAGAACTAATTTTCTTTTATCCGAATATTTAGAAAGGTTTCGCGCCCATTTCCATAGTCGGATGAATCCCCGTAGAGCCAAAATAACTGTTTATCTTGCTTCTGAGCCAGAATTAGATGAATTAGCGATGTCTTTATTGAATAAGCTCTTGTTTTGTACTGGAACTAAAGGAATACAAAGATTTTGGCTTAGTTTATTTGATGGAGAAGTAAAATAAATGACCATGCAACGACAATACAGTTTACCCAATTGTAAAATTATTTTAGAAGGTTTAAGTAACGCTCCTAGCGGTGTTGGCACTATGGACATCCTCATGAAAGCTGAATGTTATTTTACCGGTAACAATCAAGTTCTTAGTGGTGGTAGAGTATTTTGGGAAAGTTTAGTTAAAGCTGTTAATGCCTATGGGCAGGAATGTCTGAGTGGTTTACGTCATCCTGTTAAAATTGAAGAAGGAGTTGACTTTATCCATTTAGAAAAAAATCCCGCAAAACAAACCCATCGTTTATGCTGGCAACCCGTAGTAGAGGAAGGAAGTAATCAAAATCAAGAAAAAATTGAACTTGAGTTAAATACAGTACAGTTATTTGACCTAGTAGAAGCAGTCGATCAGTTTTTTGCTGACACGACAACTTTACCAGAAATTACCCAAACTTTGCAGCCGGTGAGCAAACGCTATCAAACAGTTGAAGAGCCAGTAATACAAAGAGCAACACCTCCAATTTTAGGATTAGTTGGTGTAGCTTTAGCTAGTTTTGCCTTTTTCCTGATGCCTATTCCTGAAGTTCGTAAAGTCGAACCAGAATCTCAAAATAACACCATTGAAACCGTACCAGAAACTAGCGAAACTCCTTTACCCCAACCCAATGAAACTATTCCTCCTGAGAATGGGGAATAGACATTGAGAAAAAGGATGAAACCTAACAAGAAAAAAGCTAAAAGCCGATTACTAGCTCCAAAGCGATTAAATTAATTAATCTTCATGATCTTCAAAAGGATCGTCTAATTGTGCTGAAGGAGGGCCAAAAGCGATATAAATAGAATAACCTGTCAATGCTATAACCACTATAGCAACACTGAGAATAATAAAAGTTGCTGATTCCATAAAACAAATAACTTATCATCTGAATTCCTATTGCTTTATAATATTACAGAAGATTATGAAAAATACATTAAATACGTAATTGATGACTTATGGCACAACGTACTTCTTTGGGAAATGTTCTCAGACCACTCAATTCCGAATATGGTAAAGTTGCACCAGGCTGGGGAACTACTCCTCTAATGGCTGTTTTTATGCTTCTTTTCCTAGTGTTTCTTTTGATAATTTTACAAGTGTACAATTCTTCTTTAGTGATTGAGGGAGTTAATGTAGATTGGAAAAGTTTAGGTCAATAACTTTTTAATAATATCAAGTTAAAAATCAATATTTTCCCGGCTAGTCCGGGTTTTTTCCACTTATTAAAAAAATAAATAGCAAATGAATATTTTTGGAATTGGTTTACCAGAAATGGCTGTGATTTTAGTAATTGCTTTATTAGTATTTGGCCCTAAAAAGTTACCAGAAATCGGCCGTAGTTTAGGTAAAACGTTAAAAGGATTACAACAAGCATCTAATGATTTTCAAGAAGAGTTTAAAAAAGAAGCACAACAAATAGAAGAAACGGTAAATATGAAGGCTCAATTAGAATCTTCAGATCGAGAAAAAGAAACAGCGAAGCAAGATAAAATTACAGAAACAGAAAAAGAAATTTCTTGAGATAAAAATAATTGTTTTTTATCTTAAAGAAACATATAGACTAATCATGGTCAGATTCAAATTTATATCCTATTCCTCGAATAGTTTTAATTTTGGCAGAATATGGTTCTATTTTTTTTCTGATTTGACCAATGTGAACATCAACGACTCTTTGATCTCCCATATATTGGTAGTTCCAAACTTTTTCTATTAATTCTTCTCGATCCCATGCTTTCCCCGGATGAGTAGCTAAAAGATATAATAGATCGAATTCTAAACTGGTCAAAATAATAGATCTACCATCTATTATTACTTCTCGACTAACAGGATTAATAAATAAATTGTCATAATTAAGAGATTGTTTATTAGTATTTTCTCTTTCGGAGCGTTGTCGTCTTAAAATAGCTTGTACCCGATATTCCAATTCTTGCAAATCGAAAGGTTTAGTCAAGTAATCATCTGCGCCACGAGAAAAACCTTTGATTTTATCAGCAGGATCGCTTCTACTCGTTAGCATCAGTACATAGACTTCACTTTGGCTTTGCATTTTTTCACAAAGATTATAGCCATTAGAATCTGGTAAATTTACATCAAGGATCACTAAATTAGGTTTAAATTGAGCAAACTTTTTTAAGGCAGTTTCCCCGTCTTCGGCTGAATCAACTTGATAATCTTTTTGAAGAAAAAACCGCAAAATTAAATTACGAATTCCTGGATCGTCGTCAACAACTAGAATTTTGGCAGTAGCCATGATTTTAATATTTTAACTAAACAATTTTTTATTAATTAACTATAAAGGTTGTTTCAGTATTTTAGCAATCTTAGTCCTAGTTATTATCTTATTATTGAGGAATAAAAATAATTGATTAAATTTTTAATCTTCAATTCCTATTACCTCATGTTTTCAATATTTATAATTTAACAATGAGTTGTAGGATCGAGTTAATTGTTTATTTTAGCAATTTTTAAATGTCGCTTTTGGTTAAGAATACTAAACTATTAAGATGCTACTAGATTAAGCTAAAAAAAGGATAGTAGTAAAATTGATTTAAACCTTGCTTGAATCGCTTTAAAAAATAAAACTAATAAGGAGAGAAGAGAAATGGAGGATTTAAGTCCTTATGAGCAACTTAGGGTTAAAGAAAATGCTTCTTTTGAAGAAATACAAGAGGCAAAGAAACGTCTAAGTGAAGAATATCAACACGATAGTAAAATTTTAGAAAACATAGAAACCGCCTATGATTCTATTATCATGGAACGTTTACGTTTACGTCAAGAAGGAAAAATTAAAGTTCCTGAAGGAATCCGCTTTCCCGACAAAACCATAACGGAAAATAGTCCTAAACTGTCAACTAATAAACCTCAACCCCCAGCCTGGTTAGGAGATTTTTTAGATACTCCTGAGCAATCGGATATTGTTCAGTCAGCCGGATTATTTTTGGGTTTATCTATAGTCTCTGTTTTTGTCAACAGCAATCTTCTTTCTCTGCTTATGGCTTTGGCTTTTGGTGCTAGTATTTATTTTCTTAATCGTAAGGAGCAACGTTTTGGTCGCTCCATTTTAATTACTTTAGTAGCTTTATTTGTAGGAATTTGTTTAGGAAGTGTTGTTACTTACCTAGTAGTTTCCCAAGCAGGAATTAATGTTTTAAGCAACGATCAATTAACCTCAATCATTAGTTTTCTGGTTTTTTGGTTAATTACTAGCTTTTTACGTTAATTTGTTGAAGGGATACTAACGTAGAATTTACAAATTCAAAAACTTCTAAAAGGTCATTAACAATATAATCTGGTTCGTACTTTTCCAATTGAGTGCGATCCCGGATTCCTGATAATACAGCTATTATTTTAATATTGTGGGTTTTGGCGGCTACAATATCTGCTTCTGTATCTCCTATCATCCATGTTTGTTCAATTTCTGGTAATTCTTGTAGTGCTTTGCCCATTAATAATGGTTTATCTTTAATATCAGCTATTTTTACATAGTCATTATCTAAGCAATAACGTCGGTTTTCAGGAAAGAAGTGTCCTAAATTATAACTTTTAAATGCTGCTTCTAATTCTTTAGACCGACGCATTGTCATTACTACCAAGTCAACCCCTTTTTGTTGTAATTTTTCTAGGGTTTCTATAGCCCCAACAACGGGTTTATCATAAATTAAATAGGGTAGATTATGTACTATTTCATGGCGCATCTCGGCAAATTTTAAGGCTTGTTCTTCACTTAAACCGGAATTAATTCCTATTTGTTTTTCTGATACTCGTCCTCGTTTAAATTGCCAAAATTGAGTTTTTGAAAGTTGTTGTACAGGTTGGTCAGTATTTTTAACCGTTTCTAAGCACAATTGATAAACACGATAATATCGCTCAGAAATATCCATAATTGGACCATCAAAGTCAGTAATTAGTCTCAGCATTAAGATTAATTGTTAGTTTTTATTTACAATAACTTAAGCCTAAACTAATTTTTACAGACTTTGATTAATTCTCAGTAGTTGATGCAGTTTCATTAATTTTTTCGATGTTGCCGGCTTTAACCCATCCTGTTGACTTAGTATTGGGAAAACGGATTTTTTGCCATTGTTTGTCAGAACTTTCTTCAAGAATGATAATTTCTTGGTTATAAAGTACACTACCAATTCTTTCAGACTCTATACTTGGCTCGGCACGTAAACTAAGTCCTGTTGACCAAGTTACCTTAGCTCGATAAGCTCCGGGTTCTAATTTTTCTTTTACTTCAACAGGTTTTACTTTTTCTTCAGGCTTCTCAACTGGGGTTTTTTCTTCAGTAGTAGCTGCTACTGGTTGAGTATCTTTGGTTTCTGGGGTTGTTGCTTTTTCTTTTTGTTCTTCAGCAAATATAGGTTTAGGTGGATTAGCTGATAATCTAGTTAGGAAAAAATAAGCCGCCGTACCAGTGCCACCGACTAAAAGCACGCAGCCGAGCATAAAACCAACAATAAATTGAACTACTCCAGATATACTCATATTCACAATAATTGCTTATTAATTTATATTTGATTTATTTTTATTTAAACTGATTTTCATGCTCTACAACACGAATTATCACGTAAGTATAGTATAGTCTCTAAATAAAATCACAGATATTAATAAACTTCTCCTAATTATGAGTGTTAAAGAAACTGAAGCTTAAGCAATAAGTTATTAGCAATAATCTTAAGAAATTATTAATTTTTTAGTTAAAATGTTAAAGTGATTGCATAATTTTTTTTAAAGGTGAAAATGCCTGATTATTCCAATTCCAATAACTTGCTTGTGCTGCTTCTCCTAAACGTTTATCTGGTTTAACTTGAGTAGTTAACCAAGCGTGAACTTGAGCTTTTGCCATATTATTAGGTTGTTGACCAGTTTTTTGTTTAATACATTGAAAATATTGATTAATACAAAACATTTCAGGATTATTATTTAAACTTTGAAGACATAAATCTTCTAACATTCCTTTATTTTGATTATCGGGTAAAATAAAAATTTCAGTTTTAATAGAATTAGAAATATTACTTTTTGCTATAGCATCATTAATACTCTTAAAAGCATTTTCAAACGAATTATCAGCATCTCTAGTAATACCAAGAGAAATAAGATTATTAAACCCCGGAATATTAGGCAAGGTCTTAATAAAGCTATTCAACTTAGTTTTTCCTTCTTCACGAGTAATGAGTAGTGAGTAATGAGTAATGAGTAATACCTCTGCCTGAAGTCAGAGGATTCAATTATTGAATTATATTTTTAGCTTTTTCCTCATGAATGAGGAGGCTTTAGACCAAACTTCGGGCTTTCACTCATTACTTATTACTTATTACTCATTACTTCAGCCCGAAGGGCTTGGTAAGAAATTATTTGTATATTATCAATATTTAGATGTTTTAATAATGCACTAAAAAATAGTTTTTCTTCGTTTCCTTCCCCTATCAGAAGTTTTGGTTTATTAATAGTAATATTTTTACTCATTAACGCATCTCCAACTGCAATTCTACAGATGTGTTAATGGTTTCTTTGTCGTAAGTTAATACTTTAATTTCATTATTTTGCTTATCTCTCTCTAAGCGGTAGTAACGAAAATTATCAGATTCTAATTCCAGAAATGCTTGATTAGCTGACTCTATGCATTCCATACTATGAGTTGTAGCAAAAATTTGAGTATTATTTTTTTGAGAAATACAATCTATTGCTTTCCATATATCAACCATTTTTGAGTAATGAAGTCCATTTTCAATTTCATCAATTAATATAACTCCATTCTGAGTATTGGCTATTGCTAAAATAATTGATAATAAGCGAGATAAACCTTCTCCCATATAAGAAATTGGTACTAATTCACCTATACCAATATCACCGGCAATAATTGGTAATCCCGACTCAACTAAAACTGCTAAACGGATTAATCTAGGTTCAAGTAATTGTAATGCTTCTATAATTTCTGTTTGTTGGTTAACTTTTTCAAGATTACTAAATCTTTCAGCATCTTCTCTAATAGAGCGTATTTGTGAAACAATAAAAACCCCTGACATTAGGTTAATATGTTCTCTTTTTCCTCTTATAGAACCATCATTCATAATTAATAAACTAGATTCTGCTTTTTGAGAACCTTTCGTATAGGAAAAAACCAATTCTTGCGATCCAATTGTTGTGGTAGAAGAACTAGATATTTTGATATTTTTTTCTGATTGAAGTTCGGAAAAATCCAATTCTTCTTGTTTTTCTTTAATTAGTAACTCAATCGCTATTTTATTATCTTCAATAGCGATTAATTCAATATGATTGTGAATATTTTTTTGATAGAATAACCATCCCCACATTGATTCAGGATTGTTATTAAAAATTTCAATACCTCGAAAACTATTAATTCTTAATGGTATATCAGGTAGATGTGATCCAAGATGTAAAAAAATTGCTTCCAAAATAGAAGTTTTACCAACATTATTCATTCCGCCAATTAAATTTAACCTTGCTAAGTTATCTAAGGTTAAATCTTTAAAACAACGAAAATTTTTAATCCTAAATTTGGTAAACATTATTGATTTTATTTTTAAATACGATTCATAAAATTATTCTGTCTAGAAGCCAAACGAGCTTTACCAGAGGCTGCCCAATTTTGGAGAAATTGTATTTGCTCTTGGGCTGTACGAGCTAAGGGAATAGTTTGACTAGCTGCTTCTAAAATATCATCATTAGTAAAATCTCGATTTTGACTGAAACCAATGTGCATCGCTTCAATTAAAGTTTGTTCGATTTCTGCCCCTGAAAAATCAGGAGTTTCATAAGCAAGTCTTTTCAAATCGTAATCTTTGAGATTATGTGGCCTTAATCTGGATAAATGAACATTAAATATTTCTTCTCTTTCTTCTTGACTGGGTAAACCCACAAAAAATATTTCGTCAAATCGCCCTTTACGGAGCATTTCTGGTGGTAAATTTTGAATATTATTAGCTGTAGCAACCACAAATACAGGGGTTTGTTTTTCTGCTAACCACGTGATAAATGTCCCAAATACACGGCTCGTTGTCCCCGAATCACCTTTTCCATCTACACCGCCAAAAGCTTTATCTATTTCGTCAATCCATAAAATACAAGGAGCTAAAGCTTCGGCTAAACTAATCATTTGACGGGTACGGGATTCTGATTCTCCAACTAAGCCGGCGAATAAACGGCCTACATCTAATCTTAATAGAGGTAAATGCCAATGGTGGGCGATGGCTTTTGCGGTTAATGATTTGCCTGTACCTTGTATCCCTACCAATAATAAACCACGGGGATGGGGTAAGCCATAGTCTCTAGCTTGCTCGCTAAATGCTCCTCCCCTTCTCAATAACCAATCTTTAAGGTTATCTAAACCGCCAATATCTGAAATTTGCTCAGTGGCGGGATAAAAATCTAAAATTTGTGTCTGTCTAATGGATTGGCGTTTTTCTTCGAGAATTAATTCTACGTCTTCTGGCTCTAATTTACCATGATTGGCGATCGCCCTTGTTAAAACTCGCCTAATTCTTTCTAAGGATAGCCCTTGAGCGCCTCTGACTAATTCTATTAAAATTTTGTCCGGTAAAGATGGTATTGTACCCGTTAATAATTTACTAATTTCCTCTTTAATTTCTGTAGCTGTTGGTAAAGGAAAATCTATTACTGTAAAAACTTCGGTTAATTCTGAGGGGATATTTATGGTATCAGCAACTATGATAATATTTTTAGGTTGAGATTTTAACAAACGAGCTAAGTTACGAATTTTACGAGAAACAGATATATCTTCTAAAAATCTCTGAAAATCTCGTAAAATAAAAACTCCTGCGGCTTGTGATGGTAATTTTTCAATAAATTCTAAAGCTTGCAATGGATTACGGCGACCCATTCCCGCATTATTAGGGTTATCTTGATAACCATCAACAAAATCCCAAATATAAATGGGACGATTACCCACCGTCTTAGCTTGAAGGGTAATTGTTGCTTCTAATCTTTCCTCCTCTAAAGTAGGAATATAAATTAAAGGATAACAGGCTCGTAAAAGTAATTGAAATTCCTCATTAAAATCCATGTTCATAATTCATAACTATGAAAGTTGATTTTTTAAAGCAGCCAAGGATTGCCAACGACTATCCATCAAGGGTTGCTCTGGTGAAGAATTAAAAGCAGGAGGAGGACAATTATCATCACATAATTTACGCATAGGTAAAGCAAGGCATAATTGTTGATAAAGCCATTCTTCCACATCAAAATAACCTTGAGAAGAAATATTTTCCTCTAAGTCTTCTGGCTCTAAATTTCCCTGTAGAAAAGGTCGATGGGATTCTGATTCTTCATCTAACCAGATTAATTCAGAATTTTCTACCCTAAGTCTATGATTATACTGTTTTAAACAGCGATCGCAGACCAAAGTAACAATAGTTTCTGCTAGTACAGCTAATTCTAAATAACTACCACAGTGAGTTATCACAACTTCTCCCCTAATCGGAGTTAAGGTTTCCAAATCATCAATAAACTCATCAACTACAATAGACTCTTTCCTATCGAGGGATTTTAATAATTGAGGAATATAAATAGCTTTCATATATTTTTTATCTCAAACTGAACAGAATAGGGGGAAATTCCCCCACTCTCCTAGCGTAAACGCACAACCAAACGACGATCGGGCTCTTGCCCTTTACTTTCGGTTTCTAAATCTCCAGCAGTTTCTAAATAGGTGTGTACTTGACGACGCTCTGCTGAAGATAAATTTTTAATTTCGCTTTCTTGTCCGGTTGTTCTAACTTTTTGTGCTACTTTTTCTGCTAAATCTTGCAATTCAGCCTGTCGATTCCTTCTATATCCTGCTAATTCAATGGTAAAAGAACCCGATTCCCTAGCCTCAGGGCTAATATGTAGCAAAGTATTTGCCCAATACTCCATAGCATCAATATTAGCCCCTTTTTCTCCAATTAAAAGATTAATTTGAAGAGGTGTAAGCTGAGTTTCATCAATAATTAACCAAGATGTACCATTTTCCTTGGTTGCAACTTTTACCAAAGCCGGAATCTTCATTAAATTTAAAAGTTTCTCCAACCATTCTTGACCACGCGAATTATGCTCCTGACTCATCCCCGTTTAACTATCCTGATGTTTTTTGTTTCTTTTTAGAACGTTTCTGTTCAAAAGGAAGTGCTGTACGTCCCTTTTCCGCTTTTTCTTGTTCTTCTACTAATTTTTGCAGATTTTCCGGTAATGGTTCTTGCATCAAAATAAAAGTTTGAACTGTTTGAAATATATTGGCAATCACAATATACATCAACACCCCTGCCGGTAAGGGGAAAAACAGAAACATTCCACTAAAAATTATGGGCATGAAGTTATTAATGGCTTTCTGCTGATCTGCATTTCCTGCACCTCCTCCAGAAGAGCCAGAAAGTTTTTGGTTAGCATATAAACTAATTCCAAAAAACAGAACCATTCCTAGAATATCCCAGTTAATTTTGCCATCCTCACCGGTAACACCAACACGGCCTAAAGCTTCAATAAATAGAAATCCTTTATTAGCAGCAATACCGGGGATTGTACCTTGTATGGTAGCATCTCCGGGTTCAAGGGCTGTGATTGTCCCATCAGGATTAACTTTTAATCTTTCTTGACCTTTAGTAACTGTCCATTGGGGCTTAATTTCTGTTTCTGGATATTCAGCTAATAATTTACTTAAAGGTTTTCCTTCAGGGGTTTGAAAATCAAGAGACGTTTTATCTCCCACAACTAATTTATTACCTGTGGGCAATAGAGCAGCTATGGGATAATGCACACCATCATTGACATAAATATTTTGAGGTTTAGTGGCAAAAATTTGAGGTTGAACTCTTTCGATTTGTTCTCTAGGTAAAATCTGCACATCAACTGTGTAGTTAATATTACTAAAAGGTGAGCCTCGCAAAGTTGCAAATAAAGCAAAAAGAATGGGCATTTGTAATAATAGGGGTAAGCATCCAGCTAAGGGATTACCAAACTCCTGCATCAGTTTACCCATTTCCTCCTGTTGTTTTGCCGGATTATCTTTATATCTTTGTTGTATTTGTTCTTGCCTTTCTTTCATTAAAGGCTGAGTGATTCGCATTTTTCTCATATTGCGAATTTGTCCTGCACTCAAAGGATAAACCGCAAAACGAATTACTAAAGTTAGGGCAATAATGGCAAAGCCATAACTTGGCACAATCCCGTAGAAAAAATCTAGGATTGGTAGCATTACATTATTTGAAAGAAATCCGATCCCAAAATCCATTAGTTTTTCAATAGTTAATGATTAATTGTTAATTATTAAAAGCTTAATTTTACAAGCCAGTAATTGATTCAATAGGTTTACCAATTTTAGCAGCTACTTTTTCAGCCATGAAATTGTATGTTTCACGAAAATTGGGCAGAGCACGCAATTCTAATCTACTTCCATCTCTAAGAGTAACAATAATATCCCCCCATAGACCTAAACCACGAGGAATTTTAACTAATTTAATTACTTCAGCATAAATAATATCAGTGCGATCCTGTCCTCGCCAACCTCCAGTTACTGAAATACGTCGATCTGTAATCCGATAACGTAGCCACATAGCCCGCACTATCGCCCCTACAGTTAAAGGTAAACAAATTATAGTAAATCCCAATAAAATATTTATAATTAAATCACCTATATGGGGACCACCTTCATAAAAAGTATTCTCTTTAATACCCATTTATTACCTCAGATTTTATTAACAACTCCTTTAATTCTCGCAAAAAATGTTCATATTCGCACTCACTTGTACTTGGCTTGACAATAATGATAATTTGCCAATTTGGTAAAATATGGGGTAGTAAGCTCCTGATAGCTGCTCTAATTTGCCTTTTAATTTTATTACGGATTACTGCTTTTTTACTCACTTTTCGACTGATAGATATGCCAAAACGAGTGGGAATATCAGTTAAATCTTCTTCTTGATTTTCCTTCACCCAAAGCATAGCCCGCAAACTCAAGTGTTTACTTTTAAAACATTTTCCTTGGCGATAAACTTTTTGAAAATCTTGCCAATGTTGAAGTCGATGTACGGTTGGTAGTCCCACTGTCTCAATTCAGTTAGTGGTTCGTAGTTAGTAGTTCGTAGTTTGCTATATACAAATCATAGTTTTTTTGATTAGTTGTGGGTCAGACTTGTTGGCATTAAAGCCAGTCCACCCCACTGACAATCCCATAATTATACTGCTAAACGATGACGGCCTTTTTTTCTTCTAGCTTGAATCACTCTTCGACCGTTGTGGGTACGCATCCGAGCGCGGAAACCAGAAGTTCTCTTTTGTTTGCGGTTAGTACCACCTAAGGTGCGCTTTGTCACCGGTTTATTCCTCCTTAATAATCTTTGTTATTTAGTCACAATCTATCATTATATTATCTTTTGGTCAGAATAATAAAGGGTAAAGTAGTTAAAGAGCATAATTAAACTA
>CAYPSO010000085.1:12870-20138 GCA_964413275.1 uncultured bacterium
TTATAATTTTGATTGCGTTGTTCGATAATCGGCAGATTTAACCATTGACTTAATTCTTGGGCTAACCATTCTAATTCTATTTCTGTGGCAATTCCTTCTAATTTATATTCATTTTTCCCAGCATATATAATTAATTTTGCAGGTATTGTGATACGATCGCCATCGGAATCTTTACTAAAATGTTTAGGATTATATACTAATCTATAAATTTCATCTCTGGCAGTTGGTTTAACTATTTGATAGCGAAAAAATAATATTTCTTGAGTTAAAGTAATTGTGTTTTGATTAATAATAAAATAAGTTTTTCCAAAAATAGGGAAGATAACGCCATAACCTAAAAATAATCCTACAGCCCAAAAAGGTAAAGAAAATAACAGAAAAGGTATATTCATAGGAAAAGGAGCTAAGGATGTTCCTAATGTCCAAAAAAAGATAAAACTATTCCAAGCAATAGCAAAACAACCTGTAAATATTAGAGAAATATCCCAACCTATAGGTGGAATATAAATTGAGATTTGTTGATTATTTTTATTTAACTTAATTTTACTAGATTTAGGTTGTTTAATTAAAGTAAGATTAGCAAAATTAGATAAATTTTCTAAACCATTTAAGGCAATTTTTGCCGAGTCAAAACGTTGAAATAAATAAGGGGCGATCGCCTTTTTCAACCAATTAATTAAAGCAGGGGTAATAGTATTAATATTGTCTAAATCAATTTGTCCGTCTTTTTGTGGTAAATCGGCTGGATGTGTACCTGTAATTAAATAACTTAAAGTTGCTCCTAAACTATATATATCTGAACTAGGAACGGTTTTTCCTCCAAATTGCTCTAAGGGCATATAACCATAAGTTCCCACTATGGTCATGGTTTGTCCTGTTAAAAAGGTAGCATTTTGTACCGAACCAAAGTCAATCAAATATATTTTTCCGGGCGAATTTCCGCTTCTATCTGTTAGTAAGATATTACTTGGTTTAATATCCCGATGAATTACTGGGGGCGATAATTCGTGTAAGTAAATTAGTATATGTAATAATTCTTTAGCTATAATTATTATTTCTGATTCGCTAAAGCGACGACCATTTTTCATTTGTTCTTCTAAGGAGATAGCTTCAATTTTAGTTTGCACTAAACCGAGCAGATTAAGATTGTCTAATTCGGTTTCAAAATAATCTAAATAAGCTGGTATGGAGGGATGATTTAAGGCTTTTAAAGTAGCTGCTTCTCTTTCAAAAAGTTTAACATCTTGCCATTGCAAATCTCGATTAAATGAGATAATTTTAACTATTACTTCTGTATTTGTAGTTAAATCTAGGGCTAAAAAGGTTTCTCTAGCTTGTTTTTTACTTAAGCTTTGTTTGAGTTGATAGCGAGAGTTTAATGTTTGATTAAGCATAATCAATAGAAGTAAAATATAAATTACAAAGATATAAATCAGGAATTATTATTATATTTTAGTCGATTAAACTTGAACTCCACCACCAGCAACAAGACCATAAACAGTAACTATAGCAACCCTTTCTGCAATTCATTACCATACACTGCACCTTCTTTAGCTTGAGCCATAGGAGAAGGAAAAAAACTGGTCATAGGTAAGATTAAATTGATTAGCCATGAGTTTTTATCCAAAGAAATTAAATTTATACAAATATAAGTTCTAATTTTATTTAGGACTAAAGTCCTATTCTTATTAAATAATTTTTGAATCAATTAAGCGTTTAAATATTTAAGTTGGTAGTCAAGCTGCGATTTAGTTCAATTATTTTTTTGATAGAAATTAAAGAATTATGAAGAAAATGTTATAAAAATTTAAGATTGCATAGTATATTTTTTCCAAAAGTTAAGTAACAATGAAGACAATTCTATTGTTTAGTAAGTTTATTTTTGTAGTTTTCAAAAAAGGAAGGAAGACGAATGACCATAGCGGTTGAAAATGAAACAAAAACGGATAAAGAAGAAGTTTTAAAAAATAAACCTCAAAAAATTGGTATTCCCAAGGAAATATATAGTAACGAATGTAGGGTAGCTGCTACTCCTGACACAGTTAAAAAGTTACAAAAACTTGGTTTTGATATACTCGTTGAATCTAGTGCGGGGGCAAAAGCTAGTTTTACAGATGAAGCTTATCAGGAAGCCGGTTGCGAGATTATTAATGAGACTGAAACTCTCTGGAGTCAAGCAGATATAATTCTTAAAGTGCGTGCGCCTCAATATAATCCTGAAACCAATAAACACGAAGCAGATTTTCTCAATGAAAATAAGACATTAATAAGTTTTATTTGGCCTGCTCAAAATCAGGAATTAATAGATAAACTAGCGGCTCAAAAGGCTACAGTTTTAGCAATGGATGCCATTCCCCGTATTAGTCGGGCGCAAAAAATGGATGCCCTTAGCTCTATGGCTAATATTGCTGGATATAGGGCAGTAGTCGAAGCCGCACAAAATTTTGGACGCTTTTTCACCGGACAAATTACCGCAGCCGGTAAAGTGCCTCCTGCTAAAGTCTTAATTATTGGTGCAGGGGTAGCAGGTTTAGCTGCCATCGGTACAGCTAAAGCTTTAGGTGCTATAGTTAGGGCTTTTGATACTCGAATGGTAGTAAAGGAGCAAATCGAGAGTCTTGGGGGAGAATTTCTAGAACTCCATTTTAAAGAAGATGGTACTGGTGAAGGTGGTTACGCTAAGACAATGAGTAAGGAATTTATCGACGCGGAAATGGCTTTATTTACCAAACAAGCCAAGGATGTTGATATTATTATTACTACAGCTTTGATCCCCGGCAGACCAGCACCAAAATTGATTACTGAAGCAATGGTTAAATCCATGAAAAAAGGTTCGGTAATTGTGGATTTAGCGGCTGAACAGGGAGGCAACTGCGAGGTTACTAAACCTAATGAGATTTACAGTTATGACGGAGTAACAATTATTGGTTTAACCGATTTACCTAGTAGGATGGCCAGTCAAGCTAGTCAACTTTATGGTAATAATTTATGGCATTTGCTCAAAGATATGGGGGGTGCGGAAGATTATCAGGTTAATTATGAAGATCAAGTGGTTAGAGGGGCTTTAATTGTCCATGAAGGTAAAGTAACTTGGCCACCACCAAAAATTGAGAATCCGAATCCTCAACCTCAAGCTAAACCACAAACTGAACATAAAATAGTAGCAAAAGAAGAGAAAAAATCTAGTAATGGGGTATTATGGGCAGTTGTAGCGGCCTTAGCCCTGTTAGGAATCGGTGTAGGTGCGCCTTCTTCATTTTTATCTCATTTTACTGTCTTTGTCTTAGCCTGTTTTATCGGTTATCAAGTAATTTGGAATGTAACTCCGGCTTTGCACACACCTTTAATGAGCGTGACTAATGCCATTAGCGGGATCATTATTATTGGTGGTATGTTACAGATTTCTGGTTCTTTGAACACACCAACAACTATTTTAGGTGCGATCGCCATTTTAGTGGGAACAATTAATATTTCTGGCGGTTTCCTTGTTACCCAAAGAATGCTCAAGATGTTCCAGAAATAAAGTTCTATGAAAGAACTTTTCTCAACTTAATTTTTTGGGACCCATGGGTCCCAAAAATGAATAAATAAAACTCAAGTAATTACAAAATTAAACAGCAATTATGTCAAATAATCTCGTAACAGTGGCTTATATTGCCGCTAGTGCCTTATTTATCCTTAGCTTAGGAGGATTAGCCAATCAAGAAAGTGCTCGTAGAGGTAATATTTTTGGTATTGCCGGAATGTTGCTGGCTTTTGTTGCCACCGCTTTAAGTAGCAACGTAACAGAATATGGCTTATTAATTGCCGTAATTATCCCCGGAGCAATTATCGGAGCAATTGTAGCTTCAAGGGTTGCCATGACATCCATGCCAGAATTAGTGGCGATTTTACATAGCTTTGTTGGTTTAGCTGCGGTGTTAGTCGGCATTGGTAATTATCTGCAAGTTGATAATGGTTTAACTGGAGTAGAAGAAACTATTCACCAAGTTGAAATCTATATTGGTGTCTTTATTGGTGCTGTAACCTTTACAGGTTCAATTATTGCCTTTGGTAAACTTAAAGCAATTATTAGCAGTAAGCCCTTGATGTTACCCGCCCGTCACTTACTCAATATTGGTATGTTAGTGGGCTCTGTGGTTTTAGGAGCGCAGTTTATGGGGGTAGAAAGTCCAGAAGGGCTACAACCTTTATTAATTATGACAGGGATTGCTTGTTTATTAGGACTTCATTTAGTAGCAGGAATTGGTGGTGCGGATATGCCTGTGGTAATTTCTATGTTAAATAGTTATTCAGGATGGGCGGCAGCAGCAGCAGGTTTCATGCTTTCCAATGACCTTTTAATTATTACTGGTGCGTTAGTTGGTAGTAGTGGTGCAATTCTGAGTTATATCATGTGTAAAGCTATGAATCGCTCCTTTATCAGCGTAATTTTAGGCGGTTTTGGCGAAGGCGCAGGTAAACCAACTAGTGAAGGTGCTACTCAAGTAACCGGTGAAGCTACCTCAATTGATATAGAAGGTACAGTAGAATTATTAGCTGATGCCAAAAATGTGATTATTGTACCGGGATATGGCATGGCAGTAGCCCAAGCCCAACACGGAGTATCTGATATTACCAGAATTTTACGTTCTCGTGGCACTAAAGTACGTTTCGGCATTCATCCAGTAGCAGGAAGACTACCCGGACATATGAATGTATTATTAGCTGAAGCTAATGTACCCTATGACATTGTTTTAGAAATGGACGAAATTAACGAAGATTTTCCTGAAACTGACGTAGTGTTAGTAATTGGAGCTAACGATACAGTTAATCCTAGCGCAATGGAAGATCCAAGTAGCCCTATTGCGGGAATGCCCGTTTTAGAAGTCTGGAAAGCTGGTACTGTGGTAGTCATGAAACGTAGTTTAGCTAGTGGTTATGCCGGTGTAGATAATCCCCTGTTTTATAAAGAAAATAGTGAGATGCTCTTTGGTGATGCCCGTAAAAATATTGATGGCATTTTAGGGCGTTTATCTGAATATGATGATGATAGTGTAGCTAGTGGCGAAAAAGTTTTAGCTAAGGTGTAAAATTCGCTCAAAAGGTTTATTTTATCTCATAAACCCTTTAGGGGTTGAACATTGTTCGACCCCTACTATAATGTAATAAATCCTGAACTTAGGTTAAACATTGCCAAAAGTTAACCTAATAGAAGAAGATAAGGATTATGTATATAAATTTAATTTGCTAATACTTTCAGCCTATGCGCTACTGTCGAAATCCAGCTTGTCCTCATCCTGAAAATCCTGACAGTAATCAATCATGTCGTGGTTGCGGTTTGGAGTTGTCATTAACTCCTTTTTTCCGTAATCGTTACCGTGTAATGAAAGTTTTAGGACAAGGCTCTTTTGGCCGAACTTACGGTGCTTTAGATTTAGATTGTATGAATAGGCCTTGTGTAATTAAAAAATTTATTGCCCATGCTGAAGGGGAAACACTGCAGAAAGCTAAACAATTATTTGCCCAAGAAGCACAAAGACTCTACGAATTGGATCATGTGCAAATACCTCAACTTTATGCCTATTTTGAGCAGAATGATTCTTTATATTTAGTCCAAGAGTTTATCGAAGGACAAAATTTATTAAAAATTTATAAAAGTCAAGGCTATTTTAATGAAAAACAAATTTTAGCAATTCTTAAAGAAATTTTACCCATACTGCACTATATTCACGAACATGGGGTTTTACATCGGGATATTAAACCAGAAAATATTATGCGTCGCCTTCCTTCAGAGAAAAATACTAAAAAAGGAAGTTTAGTTTTAATTGATTTTGGCGGCGCAAAACAGACTACTGGTACAAGTTTAACTGGCATGGGGACTGCTATTTATACACCGGGTTATGCTGCCATGGAACACATGATGGGCAGACCATGTAAGGGAAGTGATATATATAGCTTGGGAGTAACTTGTATTCGTTTATTAACTGGCTGTCTATCTGCTGGCACTGCCGCTAAAGTTGCTCAAGATGAATTATATGATATTCATAATGCTCGTTGGCGCTGGCGTGAAAAAGTTAAAGAACAAAATATTTATGTTAACGGGCAACTGGGAGAGGTTTTGGACAAAATGCTCGAACCTTTTTTACAAAATCGTTATCAAACAGCAGAAGAAGTATTAGCAGCACTTGTGGCTAAACGCTCTCGTACTATAATTTCACCACAGGCAACGGTTTTTATTGAAAATCCCCAGGCAGAAATTGAAAAAGAACTTAATCAACAAAATAATCAATTAAATAAATTTCAGTTTCAGGTAGTTAGTATTGATGCTAATGGGGATGAAACGGAATCAAAAACCTTAGAAACCGAGTATATAAAGGAAGATTTAGGCAGTGGTATTTCTTTAGAAATGGTATCTATTCCTTCTGGAGAATTTTTATTTGGATTACCCAATAATACTAAAGAAAAAACTGATAATGAGATTATGCAACAAGTTATCAAAGTATCTTCTTTTTATATAAGTAAATATCCAATTACTCAAAATCAGTGGGAAAGGGTAATGAAAAATAATCCTTCCCGTTTTAAAGGGGGAAATCGTCCTGTTGAACAAGTATCATGGTTTGAGGCTATGAGTTTTTGTCAGAAATTATCAACGAAAACTGGCAAAAAATATCGATTGCCAACGGAAACGGAATGGGAATATGCTTGTCGAGGTGGTACAACTTCTCCCTTTAATTTTGGTGAAAGTATAATTACTGATTTAGCTAATTATGATGGTAATTGTGGTTATGCTAATGCGCCTAAAGGTAGGTATCGCCAAAAAACCGTTAATGTGGGTAGTTTTTCTGCCAATGCTTTTGGTTTATATGATATGCACGGTAATGTTAGGGAATGGTGTGCCAATATTTGGGAAAAAGAATTTGATCGTCAGGAAATTATTGTTCCTGATGTCAATGATTTGCGTTTAAGAGCTCTTCGTGGTGGCTCTTGGGCCGATCATCCTTTATCCTGTCGTTGTACGGCTCGTTATGGTTTAGAGCCAACTATTAAAAACTTTATTATCGGTTTTCGGGTAGTTTGTCTGAGTAAATAATTAGGTTTACCCATTCCTTTAAACGTAAACAATATAAATTCGATCCCGGTATTCACTATATCGGTCAAATGGAAGAAGGTTCTTCTCTACGTAAGTTAATGGATTTAATTACTAACAAAGGCGTGGACTGGCAAAAAAATCCGTAAGCGTTCAGAGGGTTATGCAACTAAAGGGATTGACTCTGAATCTGTGTCAA
>CAYPSO010000086.1:0-19876 GCA_964413275.1 uncultured bacterium
AGCTTTAGATATAATAAGGGAATAGGGTGTAGATAAGGTAATGAATAAGAGGTAAAAGGTAACAGCTAACAGCTAACAGCTAACAGCTAACAGCTAACAGCTAATCGCTAATCGCTAATCGCTAATCGCTAATCGCTAACTGCTAATAACAAATAACCAATGACAAAATTATTAAATAATCGTTATCAAATTATTCGTAACTTAGGAAACGGTGGTTTTGGAGAAACATTTTTAGCCCAAGATACTCATTTACCTTCCCAACGTTATTGCGTAATTAAACAGTTAAAACCTGTGGCTAATAATAGGGAAATGTCCCAATTAACCAAAGAAAGATTTGCACGGGAAGCAGCAATTTTAGAAGATTTAGGAGAACATCATCAGCAAATTCCTAAACTATATGCTTATTTTAACGATGGACAAAAATATTATTTAATTCAAGAATTTATTGAAGGAGAGACCGTAGCTGACGTAGTTGCAAAACAAGGAAAAATTAGGGAAAAATTTGTTATTCAAATATTATGTGAAATTTTACCTGTTTTAGATTATGTTCATAGCTATGGCATAGTTCACCGAGATATTAAACCCGCTAATATTATTTTAAGAAATAAAGATAATTTACCTGTATTAATTGACTTTGGTGCAGTAAAAGAAACTATGGGAACTGTTGTTAATAATAGAGGTAATTATACAAAATCTATTATTATTGGTACACCCGGATTTATGCCACCGGAGCAATCAATAGGTAGGCCAGTTTTTACCAGCGATTTATATGCTTTAGGGTTAGTTGCAATATATTTATTAACAGGTGAACTACCTCAAGATTTACCTACAAATCCTCGTACAGGAGAAATACTTTTAGATAGCTATAGTCGAGATATTAGTCCTAGTTTAAAAAACATTTTACAAAAAGCTATTAGTTATCATCCTCAAGATAGATTTGCAACTGCTAAAGATATGTTGAGAGCTTTAGAAACTAATTCTACTAACTATGTAACACAAGAAAAAATAAATAATTATATTCCTAAAACTGTTCAATTTGTCCCTAATCCAACAGAAATATCCCAAACTCCCAAACAAAACAAATTGGGTTTAATCATAATATTATTAAGTATTATAATTGCGTTTTTTTTAGGATTTATTATTTTTAGACCTCGTTTACAACCAACAGAAAATACAACTAATAATGAGACTTCAGAGGTATTTCCTGATGAAAATAAGCCAATAGAACCAAATATTGAGGATAAACCAATAGAACCAGATATTATTAAAATTACTAGACCATCTTCACAAAAAGCTCTATCAAATTATTATCAGAATATTAATAAGGGCAATTATGAAACCGCATGGTATTTATTATCATCAGAATCAAGAAACAATCAACAGCGTCATCCTGAAGGTTATCAATCCTATGAAACATGGTGGAAACAAGTAGAGCGAGTTGATATTTTAACAAGTAATATTATAGAAGAAAATGAAGAAGCAGCAATTCTTGATAGTCAATTACAGTATAAATTAAAGTCTGGAAAAGTTATTGAACAATCTTTAATTTTTAATTTTCTTTGGTCGGATAATGATAAAAAATGGCTATTAAATGATGTCAATCAAATATCTGAGAAAATTATTAAAGATGCTCCAATTAAAGAAGATAAGGAAGACAAGAAAGATAAAGAAGACAAGAAAGTAAACAATTCTCCCCAAGATTTTGTTAAAGAACATTATGACATGATTAATAGTAGAGAATATGAAGCGAGTTGGAATAACTTATCAAAAGAATTTCAAGATAATAAGCTAAAAAATGATTATCAAAGTTATGTTAATTGGTGGGAAACTGTAGAAAAAGTTGAAGTAGAAAAAATTGATTTAATTAATGAAGAAGAGGGTAAAGCAATAGTCGAAACAAGTCTGAAATATAGAATGAAAAACGATAAAGTTGGATATGACAAATTACAAATGAGTTTAATTAAAAATGAAAAGAAAGATACATGGTTATTTGAAAATACGGTAAAAATTCAATAATTATTAATTAATTTATGTTATTGGTCATTCAACAAATAACCAATAACAAATAACCAATAATACTCCTAAACATAAACCTGTGAATGATAAGAAATACCCGCTTTTTTCATGCGATTTAAAGCTTCTTGTAAACGGGGAAAATCAGCAATTAAACTAACTCGTACATAGCCTTCACCTGCCTCACCAAAAGCACTGCCCGGAGTTACCACAACCCCAGTATTTTGTAATAGATTCAAAGCAAAATCAGTGGAACTCATGCCCACACAACAAGGCATCCACAGATACATGGTAGCCTTAGATGTAGGAAAATCCCAACCTAATTCCTGTAAACCTTTCATCAAAAAGTCACGACGTTGGCAATAGCGTTCGATTACAACATCAACATAACTTTGGGGTAACTTTAAAGCAGTTTCCGCCGCAGCTTGAATCACCGAAAAAATACCATAATCTAAGTTAGTTTTTAAAGTTCGTAAACCTTGGATAATATCAGAATTACCCACCACAAAACCAACTCGCCAACCAGCCATATTATAGGTTTTGGAAAGGGTATGAAACTCAACCCCAATCTCTTTTGCTCCCGGAATTTCTAATAAACTTGTCGGTTGATAGCCATCAAAAGCAATTTCTGCATAAGCTAAATCATGAACCAACATAATTTCATAATGTTTAGCCCAAGCCACAATTTCCTCAAAAAATTCTCTAGGGGCAGTCGCCGTAGTGGGATTATTAGGATAATTAAAGTAAATAATTTTTGCTTTTTGCGCTACCTCTTCAGGAATAGTAGATAAATCAATTAACCAGTTATTTTCAGCCGAGAGGGTAATGGGATGAATATTAGCTTCCGCCAAAGCTGGGCCACGAAAATGAGCCGGATAAGCAGGACTTGGTACGAGTACAGTATCACCGGGGTTAAGATAAGCTAAGGCAAGGTGAGATAAACCTTCCTTTGAACCAATTAAAGGTAAAGCTTCCGTATCTGGTTCAAGTTCGACTCCGTAATGTAACTTATACCAATCAGTAATAGCACGACGAAAATTGCCTGTACCTTCAAAGGGAGGATAACCATGATATTGGGGAACAGATAAAGCGGCGATGGCAGCATCAATAACAGGTTGAGGTGCAGAGCCATCGGGATTGCCCATGCCCAAGTCTATTAAATCAAGTCCCTGTTCTCTAGCTTTTGCTTTTAATTCATCCAAACGAGCAAAGACGTAGGGGGGTAAATTATTCAGACGTTTAGCTCTTTTAATCCAATTTACACTCATGGTTCTAATGGTTATAAAAATAAATATAAAGAACCATTTTTGCATTTATCTGCTACAGTTCGCTAGTTTTCTTCTATTTAGGATTTATTATTTCTGCCGTTAAGTCACTTTTTTCGGGAAATTGATATTATTAAATCAAATGTTCAAGCTCATGCCTCAGAATGTCAAAATTGGCTACTCTAGCGACAATTAAGTTATCATTTTTAGCAGATTCTAATTGATATTTCCACTGTTTTACAGAATTTTCATTGTGAAGCCAAAATTTAATCATAGCTTCTAAAACTTCATCCCAATTCCAATCAGGTTTATTAGGAATTATTTCTGTTGATTTAATGAAAGCATCAAGACTGCATTCATAGCTAGGCAAATATGTTTTTGCTCTTTGGGGATTATTATCAACTTTTTGTTGATAATTAAAGAATGTTAAAATCGGAGTTACTCCTACTATATCAAAACTATAGGACATGATCAGCTACTTTTTTCTAAAACTATTAAATAAGTCAACAAACTCAAGATAAAAACCTAGAAAAATGAGATTGTTTTAAGGCGTAATTAAAGAAGCTTATTAAAAATATATTGAAATTAAAGATTATTGATTCTAGTAATCTTATTCGAGTTATTGACTTTATAATTTTGTATTGTAACCAACTTATTCACAAATGGTGTTATTTATGAACATTTCTTAAAAAAAGTAAAGTCGGGAATACCGAACCTTAAAAGTAGGGTGATTCTCTGTTAATTACAATTACTGCGGTAGGGTTGGCAAAAAATTAACTATTCTTCTGGAATTTGTTGGGTTTCATTCTTCAACCCAACCTACAGTTTTGCGATTGCATTCTCTCAAATTAACTCAAAAAAGAAAAGCCAAGGCCAAACCTTGACTTTCAAAAATTAAATTTTGCTAACTAGAAAATTAGATTGCAGTAAAATCAGCTTCAGTAATTAAGGCAGAATCAATACCTCTTAAAACAGCTAAAGTTTCTCCCTCAAATCTCACTACAGTAGCTGTGCCGGCTTTATTATCTTTGATAATTAAATCTTCAAAGCTGATTCCTTCGCTTAAGGCTAATTTGTCGATACCATCTTCAAAATCTCTGATAATATCTTTACCCATATCAGCCATAATCACAAAGGTATCTTCGCCTTCATCACCAAAAAGTCTATCGTTACCAGCACCACCGATGAGGGTATCATTACCTTCTTTACCATTAATAAACACTTTACCTAAAGTAAAGTCTTCGGCACTAAGCAGATTATCGCCTTCACCACCTCTTAAAATAAATTCTTCCACACTCGTAAAGGTATCTGTACCATTACCCATTAATGCAGTATCGGTTAAGGTTAAACTACCATCTCCTTTAACTGAACTAATTAAACGGTCAATACCTGTACCACCGTTAATAATGTCATCACCAGCACCACCATAAAGGGTATCGTTTCCACCATTACCGTTGAGAATATCATTACGATTACCGCCGTTAATAACGTCATTACCAGCACCACCATTAATGGTATCGTTTCTGCCGTTACCTCGTAAGAAATCATCTCCAGCCTTACCATTGATAGTATCATTACCTTGGCGACCCAAAATTAGATCGTTGCGCTCGCTTCCGTCTAAAATATTATTTTGAGCGTTACCCTCAATAGAATTAACAACTCTCAAAATAACTTGTTTCGCTTCTACTGCATATTGACTGCCATCAGAGCCATTCCAGAGGAAAGAAGTTTGACCATTAAAATCTTGGTTTGGAGTAAAGACAAGTTGGTCAATATCTGCAAAATCAATTTCTTGATTAATACTTATCTCAGAATTATTAAACTCCAATGTGCCATTTTCAGGTAGAGAAATAATTTTAATCTTGGCTAAACTATCTCCCTTGGTATCAAAAAAGCGATCGCCAAATTTCTCTGAGGACAATTGTAACTGAGTATTTTCATCAGTAAAAAACCTGACATTTTTAATGGTATTAATTTCAGCATTAACTACAAATTCACTAACAATAACTGGTTGACGACTTAAAACCTCATCAGGATTTGCTAATAACTCCTCTTCTGAATAGGCTTCTATACCGTAAGTGGTAACTCGTAATTGTTGGTTAAAGGGATTAACTTCAAATTGAGTCCAACCATAGGTATGGCCAACAAAATAGTCGCCTTTAATTAAGGTTGCATCAATTAAACCCTCAGCTTGGGGCAAATTATTATTCAAGCCTAAAGGATCGTAACCTAAAGGAGTTAATAATTGATCGTTAAAGGCTTGCTTAACAAAATCATCCTTATCGTTAACCTCATCATCCGTATCAGGAGCAATGGGCAGGCTGTTATAAAAGGCATTAGCTTCAGGATTTCCTGCTGTAAATAACTCACCAACAAATTCCCCAGTAGGCTCATCAAAAGCTACAGAGCCAGTGGTAATTTCCCAAACGCTAGTGGCAATTTGCTCCCCGAAAGGTGTTTCTTGGTAGGTAAGATTATTAACAAAAGTCGTGTGAACATCGGCAGCAATAAATACTACATTCTCAATGCCATTGTCATCAATAAACTTGAGTAACTCTGTCCTTTCTGCGGCATATCCCTCGTAAGCATCTGTATTAATACCGGGGAAAAGATTTTGAATCGGCTCAGGAATCATGATAAATTTCCAAGTAATGCCAGATTCTTGAGCATTTAACAGGTCATTTTTGAGATCGTTAAGTTGAACTTCTCCGAGTAAAGTACGATTTTCAGCAAAAGATTCAGTAATAACTCTGGCAATTTCTGTCGGATTGGTAAAATCACTAGGAGGAGTTACCGCACCATCTCGGAAGGAGCGAGTATCCAGCACCATCACCGCCGCATCACTACCATAGGTGTTATAACGATAGAGTTTTCTTTCTTCTTTAGTTACTTCGTCTCCTGTTTCCCCATAAAAGTCATCTCGGAGAGGATTGTATTCTTGGAAGGCTTGTAAACCGTTTTCGTAAAGTTGGGTATCGTTAATTAACCCTTCCCTTTCCGGGAAACGATCATCGTTAACAGCATCATCACCACCAGCAAAATCGTTAGTTACTTCGTGGTCGTCAATGGTAGCTAAAATGGAAGTAGAAGAGCGAATATCTGCCCAAACATTTAAACCGAGACGTTGCCCGTAAACTTCACTATGTTTAGCTCGATATTCATCTAAAGTTTCTGCTTGCCCCTTCCTTGTACCATCAGGATTTAATACCGCAGGTGAGCCAATATCAGCATAAATAGTATCACCATGCTCCACGAAAAACTCTAAATTTTGGTCGGCAACATTAGTAATCGCAGGATAGGGCGCAACTTCTCCTCGCCAATCCCCTGTAGCACCGAATTTTAAACCATTTTTACTACCAATTTCAGCAGCAGTTTTGAAACTACCACTAGCCGTATCTCCGGCTGCATCTGTGACAGTGTAGGAATATTCGGTATCGGGGTTTAAACCTGTCAGTTGGATTTTAACTGGTTGGTTAATATCGGTAACTTCGGCAGTAACAACGATAGGTAAGCCTAAATCGTCTGGAATCGAATAAAAGAAGGTTATTTCTCCCGGAGCTAAACTTCTTGCCCATAAAACCGTAGAATCTTGGGTAGTATCGCCACTAGCAACGCCGTTAATTAGGGTTTGAGGTTGGGGATTACGAGGATCGAAACTACTGGTATCGATGTCTAAGGGAACATCAAAACCATTCGCCACATTTTCCCAAGGTACAAACTTAAAGTTAGTGCTTCTGTTTTCTATTTCTTCGTCATTTTCAGCTACAAATTGAGGCTCGTTAGCACCATCTTGAACGACCATTAAACCAAAGGGATATTTATTGCCCAAAGGAAGATTAATGACATCTAAACCATCGGTTTCGTTAACTTGGTCAATATCTCCATTATCGCCAATGACGAAACTACCTAAATATTCGTTTGTACTTTCACGACTAAAGACAGCGTAGCTAGAATCACCTTGACTAGAAGCGATTAAATAACCTTTACCATTCTCACCGTAGTAAATAGTTAAACCTTCTAAATCAGGAGTAAAATAATCTGCACCAATGGGTTGAACTACTGTAAATTCATCGCTTCCGTTAACTTCAGCAGAAACCTTGACGATACCTAATTCCCCTTCTACTGCCACGTAAAGTATGCCTAATTCTTGGTCAACTACTAGGGCTTCAGATTGATAATCTTCAATATCATCTCCTTGAGCTACTGGTAATTCTAAGATGCGGACAACTTCAGCAGTAATTAAAGGTTCGTCAACAGGGCTAACACTGGGAATTAACTCTAGTTGAGCAATTTTATTACCGTCTGCTTGGGTAACAAATATATAGGATTTACCATCAATGGGGCTAGTATAAGCAGCTAAACCGTAAGCAGTGGCTTCTCCATCATCGACTCCAAAAATTGAAAAATCAGGATCGTCTAATTGGGGTGTGGCAAATTTAGTAACTTCTAGGGTTTCAGGGTTAATACTAAAGATCGCTAAACTATCATTTTCCCTATCAGAAACGACCGCCAAATCTACTTCAAATATACCGTCAGGAGGCACAAATCCTTGAGCTTGAAAATTGTAAATTAGATCGACATTGTTATAACGAATATCACCAAAATCGGCGGGGAGAATTTCTTGAATAATATTACCATCTAAATCAAAGGTAACTAAACCACCATCTTTAAGGGTAGCGAGAATTAAGCTTTCTTCACCATTGTCAGGATTAATCCAGATTGCTGGATCGTCAGAATCTCCCGCTAAAACAGGTTCAGGGGTTACTAAAGTGCGATCGATCGCCTGAGCTTGAATTTCGGGAGCAGTCCAATTACCATCAATAGGAGTGACGGTGATGAAACCAGATAAAAATTGATCGCCCTCGGCAGTAGGATTAATTTCATCGGGAATTGGATTTACACCAAAGATTAAACCCGCATCAGTTTCGGTATCATCTAAATAGCCAAAACCAATGTCAAAGGGTTCAGTATCGCTAGAGTTAGTAAAGGCAACTCCTTGAATTTCGTCTATTCCTTCAGGGAAACGAGTGGGAATATTAATATTTAAACCGATACCTTCAGGGAGAATAAACTCATTATTTTCAGTAATCTGAATAGCTTGTAAGTCATTAATTAAGCTAACTAAATAATCTGCACCAATTTCATAGGTTTCTGTGGGAGTGTCAAAGCTTTCTAAATCAAGGCCTCCACTAATGGCGATTGCCGGAACATTTCTTAATAAAGCGGTAACGGCTGCACTGATTGTACCAGAGGAAACTCCTCCACCGGGGCCGATATTTTCCCCTGCATTAATACCGGAAATAACTAAATCCGGTGCTTCACCCTCTAAAACAAAATCTAAGCCCGCCCAAGTTGTGGTGCGTACCCCTGCATCTACAGACCATTTATCCCCTTCAATATTGACAATATCAAGAGGTTGAAAAAACTTATCGACATCTAAAACTGTACCCGTGCCGCTTTGTTGTTCTAAAGGTGCAACTAAAATAACGTTGTGTCCAGCATTAACTAAAGCATCATAAAGAATTTCGATTCCTTCAGCACCAAAACCATCATCATTGGTGAGGAGAATATCTAAAGGTTGATTAACCCCAATCTCAGGAACATTAGTTAATTTATTCTCTAAAATTTGACGTACATTATCACCTGCTGTCCAATCACCGTCAAGGGGAGTTACGGTAATGTAATTGTTGATAAAATTAACGCCTTCAGATTGAGGATTATCTGATAAACCTTGAGGTGCAGCAGCACTTAAAACGCCAGTTTCAGGATTTACAAAAATCTCAAAGGTGCTAGTTTCATCTAAACGAGTGTAAGCAACCCCTTCAATTTCATCCACTGCTTCGGGGATATTCACATTTAAACCTACACCATCGGGTAAAATTTGGCCAGGAAAATGTAAATTTAACTCGTCAATGAGTTCAACTACAAACTCAGCACCTAACTCGTAAGGTTCAGTGGATTCTCCGATATTTGCACTAACTGCGATGGCGGGAATACCTTGACGGGTGGCGGTTGTGGCTGCACTAACTGTACCGGAGCTAATGGCAATATTTGCACCGATATTTGCACCTTCATTAATACCGGAAATGACTAAATCTGGTGCTTCTCCATCTAAAATAAAATCTAAAGCCGCTAAAGTGGTAGTTACGGGAGAGCCATCTACATACCATTTATCGGTTTCAAATTCCACAACTTCGGTGGGTTGACCTAATGCAGTAACATTAATTAAAGTTCCCTTACCGCTTTGCTGTTCTTTAGGTGCAACTAAGATAACATTATGACCTGCTGCAACTAAAGCATTATACATAATGGTAAGACCATCGGCTTGATAACCATCATCGTTAACCAACAGAATGTTTAAGCTTTCAGGATTAATAACACTTCCGTCATCCACAGTGTAGGGAGTTTCGACTACTGGAAGGATAACGGGAATGTTTTCTAAATCCAATCCTAAAGCGATAAACTGAGTAACTTGAGCCTCATTAAAGTTATTATCACTTACTAAAATTAAACTCTGACGGCCATCTGGAAGAATCGGGCCTAAAGTCATCCCTTCAACATTATCGGGAGTTACACCTAAATCTGCTTGCAAATCTACCAATAATCGCTTATTTACCGCAGGATCGATTTCAAAGGTTACTCCTTCTTCTTCCCAGAATAAATCACTTTGACTGCTTACATCTAACGCACCCTGAGTGCTTACTTCATAGAGTCGAATAGTATTACCCACACCCACAGCAAATGACCTTTCTAAAGCGAGTAAAGTACCATTATTATCGATCGCCAAAAGTTCCACTAAACCGTTATCCGCAAAACCATCGGCGGGAATTGGCTCTTGAGGAATCTCATCAACAATATAAACAAATTCACCAACTACTTCTCCTGTAGTTAAGTCATATTTTATAATTCTGACAGGGCTTTCATTTTCTAAACTTGTAGTTTCTCCGTCTTGATAAAGAGCGTTTTCTGTGGCTGCATAGAGGAAACGTTTATCGGGAGAAATGGTTAAGCTTTCAAAAGCTTGATTATTACGAATGCCACTACTATTATCCGCCGTAGGTAAAAATTTGGCAGGAATATTTAATCCGTCAATTTCTTGTCCGGTAAGGGAAAATTGATTAATAAATGGATTAATTAAATTATTAGCATCTCCTTCAGAAGAGATATATAAAGTTCCTAAACCACTCAGAGCAATGCCTTCAGCATCGAGACTATTAGCGGCAAAAGTATGGCCATTTTCATCTAAAAGACTGGTAACTGCTTGGAAACTAAGATCGCCATCATCTAAACTATCATCACTTAAATCAATGTTTAAAGTATAGAAACGAGCGGGATTTATTTGACTGCGATCGTCAGAAAGAGCATAATAATTATTACTAGCAGGATCGTAAGCTATACCAGATAAGCCGCCAACTTCTGTTTCTGCAAAAACAAAACCGGTTTCAAAGGTTTCAACTCCTAATAATTCGACATCAGTTACCTTATTTCTAACTTCATTTACACTGGTAACATCTGCAAA
Source organism: uncultured bacterium (assembly GCA_964413275.1). Lineage (GTDB taxonomy): Bacteria > Cyanobacteriota > Cyanobacteriia > Cyanobacteriales > JAABRE01 > JAABRE01. The sequence continues at coordinate 10,798 of CAYPSO010000086.1, forward strand.
AACCAACCGATGATCCGAACTTGGGAAAGGAAAATCTCCCACTAAATCAAAATTAGGATCGTCACTTTCTGGCCAAAATACCTCAGCATTAATAATTTCTAGATTATCAGATGGTAAAACATAGTCTGCTCTTACGTTTCCAGGACCGCCAAATTCTGCTTCCCCAAAATCTGCGGTGTCATAACTAGGATTACCAAAATGATCTAAGTTATTGCTACCCTGACGAATAGTTGCATCTATCGCCCCCTCACTGCTAGGAGTTACACTAACATTAATTTGAGGATTATTTAATAATTGTAAAACCGCATCATCGGTACTGTCACCGTCAAAAGGATCGGCATTAAGATCCCCCATAATTACAAATTTGGCATCTCCATTTAAGCCCCCAAAATTGCCATTGTCATCGTAAATATAATCTGCCTTTCCTGATGTTATATAATCCGACCAAAAGCGAATTTCATCGTGATTTCTTGTGCCATTTCTATCTTCTTCTCCATCAAAAACTGGGGGTGTGGGATGGGAAGCTAAAACGTGAATTATTTCCCCATTAATATTAATCGGAATATCCCAATGACTTTTAGAAGATAAACGGAATACCTCTAATTCTTCTGGAGAATACCAATCATTAGGCTCTGGTGTATCCGGGTTATCTGGTAATAAAGCCCCCGGCATATCTTGCCATAAAAAATTCTGAAAAGTACGAATATCTTCTTGTACAATGGGATATTTAGATAATAAAACCATACCAAATTGACCGGGGAAAAAGCCAAAACCAAAGGCATCATCGGCTTCACCGAAATTACCGTTATTGTTAAAGTCAAAACCTGAATCTATACCAGTATTAGAAGGAGCGAGATAAACGTAAGGATATTCTACCGTATCTACACCATTTTGACTAATTTCGAGATAATTTTCTTGAAAAAGTTTGATAGCTTCTCCCTCTGAATCATAATCAAATTCATTAATTAAAATTACATCAGGATTATTGCGTTGAATAATTTCTGCGATCGTTTGAGCTTGGGCATTATCAGGAGTTGATAAATCTGTTATTAAATCACCTTGATTAGAGCGATTTAAGGAAGCATTAAATGTTGCAAATCTAATATTCTTTTCAATTACCATTCTTGCTTATGTCCTATCAAAAAATACCTTTATTTCAGTCCAAATCAAATACGATTTTTCCTGAGATGACAGTATCATTTCAACATTAATAATTGACTAATAAATAATTAAAAATAAGTGCGTAGTTAGATAAATTGTTGTTTTTGATATATCCAAAAATTAATTTATTAAGTAAATCTTATAAGTTTTTATTGCCAAGATAATTTGTTTACTTTTAGCGAAAGTGGTAAGAGTATTATTTCTTATGGTTTTGTTAACTTTTTTATAATCAAAAAATAATTTTATTTTAATGTATTTTAAAGCACATATTAAGTATTAATTCAAAGCATAAACACAACGTTTATTTATAGAAGCCTCGTAGGTTGAGTTAAACAACAGTGAAACCCAACAAATAAATAGCTGAACTTCCGTATCTATTTCAGCTATTTAGATGAGGAGGAAGAATAGATAAGCTAACAAATATTAAAAAAACTAAAGCTGTGATTGTTTCCATCATGGCAATATATGTAATATCAGTTTTAAGATACCATTCTTTTTGCCAAATAAATAAAGATGATTTTATTAAAGCAATTCCATAAGCTAAAACTGTGATTAATCCTAACCAATGAAAACAATACAAAGCTACACAAATAATAATACTTATTAACTGATAAAATATTACGGGTTTAAGAGAATTGGTTTTAGGTTTTCTTAGTTTGACTGTAAAAATAGTGCTGCTAAAATATAAGGTATTCAAGAGCCATAATCCCCAAATTAAAGGATTAAAATCATCTAAAATAGTAAGATAAGCCAAAGGCGCAGATAAACAAACAGCCGCAAAGATAACTAATTCATTAATTATTGATTTTCTTTGTTTGTGCCAGATTTCAATAAAATCAAATACTAAAGCAAAAACAGCAGCCAGATAAATCCATAATAAATTTGTTGTTTGCAAATATAACCAAATTGCTATAATTAATGCTGAAATTCCATATAAAAATCCCCAAAACAAAAAACGAGCTTTGATACTTTTTCTTTGTTTTAATTGAACTCCTAATGGATATTCCGCTTGAAAAGCCAAAAATGCAGATAAAAAAGCTAAACTTGTATTCCAAGTCCAATTTTGTGCCGCCGCAGCACCAAGTATAAAAGAACAAATTAAAACAACGTAAACTCCATGCTCAGGAGAAAATGTCGGTTGATACCATTGAGAAGCAGGCTTTTTATTTTGATTGGTAATTTTAATTGTTTGAGTCATGATAATTATAAAAATTTTACTAAAATTATATTAATCAAATATACATTTTATCTCTAGATATCGGGAGAGCCATAAATTATTTTTTAATTTCATAAATAATAGTATTACTAGAGCGATGGTGATAAACTAATATAAAATTTTTCGGTAAAAATTCAGGATGTTTTAAACTTTTTAAGCCTTGCCAAAGCTTTGCTTCATAATCACTATAGACAATTAATTTAGCATGAACTTTTTCAGATGCACTTAGATATTCTTCCGCCGTTTCTGCTAAAGGAAATACAGGATTTAAGTTGGATAAATAAGCAAGATGAGGTTTACGCACAATAATATTTTGATTTGGTTCATATTTATTTTTTAAAAAACCTGCAATTTCTATTAAATATTTTGGTTCGCTATTTAGTAAACTATAAGTCTCTAAACCAGCAGATATAAATACACAAAAAGTTAATACTATGATTAATAATGTACTAACTTTGAATTTTATAAATTTATTATTTAAAATTTTTGTAAAAATACGTTGATAATAAATAGGGTAAATAATTATTAAAAATATACAGGGTAACATAAACAAATAGTAACGGCGATTAAAACCAACTAACCCTAATATTAAATATCCCAAAAACATGATAAATAAAAAAGTTATTCTGGCTTTAGAGATTTCTAAGTTTATCCTATCCTTAATTATAAAAATCAATCCAGTTACAAATAAGAATAAAGCTGGTAAAACAATTAAAAATATTTGATCAAAGGTAAAATCATTATTAATTAACCATTGAATTAAAAAATTAGAAACAAGCAAACTGGAAATATTGATAAATACAATATCTTTTAAATAACTTTTGATGAAGGTAGTAGGATTATATAAAATCACCTCTGATAATGAATTAAATTTTTCACCCATCTGATTAACAGCAGTAATAAAATTATCACCTTGAGGATGATAAAAATGGGCAGCTATTTGAGCATAAGCAGTGCTGGCAAAAGGACTACCATTAATTTGCCAATTATATATTAACCAAGGAGAAATTATTAAAATTAATCCTGAAACAAATAAGATTATAGATAAAAACCTTTTTTTCATATTTTTTTGTTGTGGATTAATGACAAGTAAAGAAGTAATAATTCCTATACTAATAAATATGGCATTAGCACGAACAAGATAAGCCATACCTGCAACTATTCCTGAGAGAAAATAGTTCAAAAATAATAAATATTTTTGAGTTAAATATAACCATATAGATAAAATAATTAAAGTTGCACCTAAAATATCAGTAGAAACAACTAATGGAGAAGGGAAAAAAGCAAGTAAACTAATAATCGTAACTATTAAGGCAATTGTAGCCTCAAAAAGATATTTTAAAGTAAGATAATTAATCCAAATAAAAATTGGTGTAGAAAAAGTACTAATTAATTTACCAGCTAAAAAAATATCCTTAGTTAAATAGGTAACACCAGCTAAAATAAGACAATAACCCGGCGGATTATGTTGATAAGTGTATAATTTTCCAGTCAGAATGTTACTCGCTTCAATGGCATAAACTCCATAAAAATCAGTTTCTACAGCAAATGTCCCAACTTGGCGAAAATAACTAATAAATAAACAAAATATTAAAATACCGAAACAGAAACATAAAACAATAATATCTAATAAACGATTTTTATATACTTTCAATTTTCTTTATATAAAAATTAACTAATAACTATTTATAATATCAAATCTATTCAAATAAGTAATAATTTATCAACTTTCCCATACTTGTAATAATAAATAAAACTTATCAAGGGTCAAACAATCGACATAAGTTAAACCAGAAAATAGCTAGGCTACATCAAAGAATATCTGATACCAGAAAAGACTGGCACTTGTGTTAATTGATTATTATTCTCAGAAAATGAATTGAGATACTTGGGGGTGCCGAATGTGGGGTATAAGTATTCAACCGGACATGATATTAGATATTTAGCTAAAGTATTAAATAGATAATTAAAAATCCGACTTCATAAATAAAGTCGGATTTTTAATAATGAAATATTTAAAACGGTAGATTACATCATACCCATGCCAGGCATACCCATACCGCCCATACCGCCCATACCACCCATGCCGCCCATGTCAGGCATTGCAGGAGCTTCAGGTTCGGGTTTTTCGACTACTAATGCTTCGGTGGTTAAAACCATACCAGCAATAGAACCAGCATTTTGCAGAGCAGAGCGTACTACTTTGGCAGGATCGATAATTCCCGCAGCAATTAAGTCCTCAAATTCACCGGTTAAAGCATTATAGCCAATATTAAAACTAGTACCTTTGAGCTTTTCAACAACTACTGAGCCTTCTACACCTGCATTATTAGCTAATTGGCGTACTGGTGCTTCTAAAGCTTTGGCAACTATATCACAAGCAATTTTTTCTTCGTTATCACTTAAAGTATCTTTAAAAGCGACTATTTTTTCGGCTAAATGAATTAAAACTGTGCCACCACCAGGGACAATTCCTTCATCTACTGCTGCTTTGGTTGCATTTAAAGCGTCTTCAATTCTTAATTTACGATCTTTTAATTCGGTTTCAGTTGCAGCACCAACTTTAATAACGGCAACACCACCTGCTAATTTAGCGATACGTTCTTGTAATTTCTCTTTATCGTAATCAGAATCAGTTTCTGCAAACTGTTTGCGTAGTTGAGCTACACGCTTGTCAATGTCTTCTTTTTTCCCACCACCAGAAACAATGGTAGTATTTTCCTTATCTAAGGTGATTCGTTCAGCTTTACCAAGCATTTCTAAGGATACTTGATCTAAACTTAAACCTACTTCTTCAGAAATAAGTTGACCGCCAGTTAAAACCGCAATATCCTGTAACATTTGTTTACGGCGATCTCCAAAACTAGGAGCTTTGATGGCTGCTACGTTTAAAACACCTCTAGCTTTATTAACCACTAGAGTTGCTAAAGCTTCTCCTTCTAAATCTTCAGCAATAATTAACAGGGGTTGACTAGAACGAGCTACTTTTTCCAAAACTGATACTAAATCGTTAATTGAATTGATTTTTTTATCAGTAATTAAAACTAGAGCATTATCAAATTCAACTATTTGTCTTTCTTGATTTGTGACAAAGTAGGGAGAAATGTAACCCCTATCAATCTGCATACCTTCAACTACATCTAATTCAGTAGTTAAAGATTTGGATTCTTCAACAGTGATAACACCATCTTTAGTTACCTTGTTCATAGCGTCAGCAATCATACTACCAATTTCTTCATCATTACCGGCAGAAACTGTTGCTACTTGAGCGATGGCATCGCCTTCAACGGGTTTAGCAATTTTTACAATTTCTTCAACTAAGAAATTAATAGTTTTTTCAATACCACGACGTAAAGCCACAGGATTAGTACCAGCAGCCACGTTTTTCATTCCTTCTCTAATTAAAGCTTGAGCAACTACTGTTGCAGTAGTAGTACCATCTCCAGCTACATCCTTAGTTTTAGAAGCAACTTCTTGAATTAATCTAGCACCAGTATTTTCTAAAGGATCTTCTAATTCAATTTCCTTAGCAACTGTAATACCATCATTAACAATTTGAGGTGCGCCGTATTTTTTCTCTAATAATACATTACGTCCTCTAGGACCATAGGTAATTCTAACAGCATCTGCTAAAGCGTTAATACCCCTTTCTAATGCTCTTCTTGACTCTTCTTTAAAAGAAACTATTTTTGCCATAATGTTGATTGAGTTTAGTTATTTTTGTAATGTTTCCATTAGTCAATTTAGCACTCTTAGGCTCTGACTGCTAACTAAACTATTTTTTTAGTTCTTTAAACGATGAAAGTCTTGTATATCAAGAACTTTAGTCCAATTTAAGCTATTTGATGCATATTATTAATATTTTGTCAATTATTAGATTAGGGGTATTTTCTAGAAAAAGCTAGTACAGAAAGCTATCAAAGCTTTATATCTTATTAGACTTATTACAGAAGCTGATACATACCAAAAAATCTAAAAGTAATAAATAACCTTTTCTGATTGAAAATTGCTGTAAAAAAAATCTTTAAGGAACTTTTCATTTTGAGTAATCGTCAGTAGGGTGAATGTTAACTTTTGTAAACACTCAACAAATTGGAAAATAGTCAAAATGATGTTTCGTAAACTAATCGCACTATCAACAATTGTAGTTTCCACTGCCGTTATTCCTTTAACTTTTCATAATTTCGCTTTTGCGGAAGAAAATATGGGAACAGAAACCACAGAAAGCCCCGCTCCAACAACGGATGAAACAACAACAGATGAAACAGAAACAAAAGACATTGTTTCCACAGCAATTGAAGCAGGTTCTTTCAACACCTTAGCTACTGCTTTAGAAGCTGCTGGACTTGTAGAATTATTACAAGGAGAAGGTCCTTTTACCGTTTTTGCCCCTACCGATGAAGCTTTTGCAGCCTTACCTGAAGGCGTTTTAGAGCAATTGTTACAGCCAGAAAACAAAGATTTACTCGTCAAAATTCTCACCTATCATGTTGTTGCTAACGCAAAGGTGATGTCTAGTGATATAATCCCCGGAGAAGTTGCAACAGCAGAAGGTTCACCAATTGTTATTCAAGTCGAAGATGGAAAAGTAATGGTTAATAATTCAACTATTACCCAAGCTGATATTGAGGCTTCTAATGGTGTTATTCATGTCATTGATCAAGTAATGATTCCTCCTGAAGAAGTAACAGAAGAAGAGACATCTAAGTAATTCTACGGTAAGCGACGGGGCGATCAAATCAAAGTAGGAGATTGGATGAGAAACCCTGTCGCTCTGTCATTTATGTAACCCTGATAACATTAAAAATCTATCATTGCGTAACAAAATTTAATCAACAAGGTAAAATTAGGTCACAGTAAAAAATAGTTAAAAATTACCATATTACCTATGTTTGATGCTCTAGCTGAACGCTTAGAAGAAGCTTGGAAACAAGTCAAAGGCCAAGATAAAATATCAGAAACTAATATACAAGATGCCTTAAAAGAAGTACGTCGAGCCTTACTTTCTGCTGATGTTAACTTAGATGTTGTCAAAACCTTTATTGGCGATGTCGAAAAAAATGCCCTTGGTGCAGAGGTTATTTCTGGTGTCAACCCCGGTCAACAATTTATCAAAATTGTTTATGACGAATTAGTAAAGGTTATGGGGGAAAGTAATGTTCCTCTAGCCAAAGCCGAAACCAAGCCTACAGTCATCTTAATGGCTGGTTTACAAGGTACAGGTAAAACCACAGCCACAGCCAAATTAGCCCTTTACTTACGCAAACAAAAACGTACCACTTTAATGGTAGCAACCGACGTATATCGTCCTGCCGCTATCGATCAACTTATTACCCTCGGTAAATCCATAGATGTACCTGTCTTTGAATTAGGTACAGACGCTAACCCCGTAGAAATTGCCCAAGCAGGTGTAGCTCAAGCCAAAGAAATGGGAGTTGACACAGTAATCATTGACACCGCAGGACGTTTACAAATAGATGAAGATATGATGGGGGAATTGGCTCAAATTAAAGCCAAAGTTAAACCCCATGATACCCTATTAGTTGTTGATGCCATGACCGGTCAAGAAGCAGCAAATTTGACTCGTACCTTCAACGATCGCATCGGGATTACAGGAGCAATTTTAACAAAATTAGACGGTGATACCAGAGGTGGCGCAGCCTTATCTGTACGTTTAGTTTCTGGCCAACCCATTAAATTTGTGGGTATGGGGGAAAAAGTTGAAGCCCTAGACCCTTTTTATCCCGAACGTATGGCTTCCCGTATTCTTAATATGGGAGACGTACTTACCCTAGTCGAAAAAGCTCAAGAAGAGATTGATATTGGCGATGTCGAAAAAATGCAAGCCAAAATCATGGAAGCTCGCTTCGACTTTAATGATTTTGTCAAGCAAATGCGACTCCTTAAAAATATGGGATCATTTGCTGGAGTGATGAAATTAATCCCCGGCATGAATAAAATTGGGGGTGACGTTTTAGAAAAGGGCGAAGAGCAGCTAAAGCGTACCGAAGTCATGATTAACTCCATGACGAAACAAGAGAGAGAAAACCCAGATATTCTCGCATCTTCTCCTAATCGCCGTCGTCGTGTCGCCAAAGGCTCTGGTAATTCTGAAAAAGAAGTATCCAAACTAATTAGCGATTTTACCCGAATGCGTACCATGATGAAACAAATGGGCATGGGAGGAGGAATGCCAGCAATGCCCGGAATGCCGGGAATGGGTGGCATGGGAGATTTATTTGGTGGTAGCGGCATGAATCGCCCCGGTTTTCGCCCCTCTGCTGGTGGCGGCAATAAACAAAAGAAAAAAACTAAAAAGAAAAAAGGTTTTGGCGATTTATAAAAGTGGGGTGGGCATTGCCCACCTTAAACCATTTTTTTGCTTACAGCAAATTTCGTTCAAACCCGCCACAAATATGGTAAGATGAAAAAACTTAAAGAGGTTAATAAGATATGGCAGCATATTCGCTGGATTTACGCCAAAGAATACTAAGTGCGTGGGAAAACAAAGAAAATACTCAAAGAGGTTTAGCGGAACGATTTAAGGTTAGCTTGTCGTTCATCCGTGATTTGTTGCGTCGATATCGAGAAACAAATGAAATCGCAGCAAAACCTCAAGGTGGAGATCGGCGATGCAAGATAAAGGGTGAAGACGAAGAATTATTAAAGACAATAGTTGCAGAACAAAATGATCTATATTTG
>CAYPSO010000087.1:0-19837 GCA_964413275.1 uncultured bacterium
AGCCTACTTCCACTTTAGGGCTTTTAGCTATGGGTGCGTTAGGAGGAACTTCTTTATTTAAACGAAAAAAAGAGAATAGAGTTTAGAAATTTATCTGAATCTAAAACTCTAAAATTAATTCTAAAAATCATAAATATTATAACAAGGAATAATTGCAATTACTCCTTGTTTTCTACTTAAGGTGATTTCTTGGTATAAATATCCCAATAATGGTGCGTTACGCTGTCGCTAACGACACCCTACCATTATGAAATCTGGTAAGATATTTTCTGGAAATCACCTAATACTAATAATACTACGATGACGAGGATCGCTGGCAACAGTAGTTTTATATTGAAAACCTACCTCTTTTAAAGTCTTTTCCACATCAAAAGTATAATAATCATCACTCCAAGGTTCGGTACTTTTCATTAAAGTAAATAAAACTGGGGGTAAATTTTGAATTACAGGAGATTTAGGATTATTATCAACGATCGCAAAACAACCACCGGGGCGTAAAATTCTTAATACTTCGGTAAAAATGGCCTTACTTGCTTCTCTGGGTAATTCATGAATCACAAATTGCATAGTTACTACATCGAAGGAATTATCGTCATAATCGGTTTTTTCTGCTAAACTATGCACCCATTGGGTAATTTCTCCCTCTGTATCTTGAACTTTAGCCACAGTGAGCATATAAGGGGATAAATCTAAACCAACACTTTTTAGTGGTTGAGTTTGTCTCTGAGCTAAATAACGATGTAATGCAATAGTGGAAATACCCACCGAACAACCAATATCCAAGACATCATTAACTATATTAGGGCAATATACTCCTAAAACTTCATGAAAGCTACTTCTGAGTCTTTCCTGTGCCGTATCAGCACTAATATCTTCCTTTGGCCAAACCCTCAAACCCATAGCATAAGTGGCCGAAGGTGCTTCAAAAGCCGCTTGCCAAGATAAATTACCTTCCTTATAAGCATGAAAAGGTACTTGGTAATAATCGGGATAAATAATATCAGGGTTATTAATTTCGTTGAATAGACTTTGAGCGGCGGATTTTTCCAATTCTAGATAATTTTTACGCCAAGGCACACCTTTTTTTTCCGCAGTTTTAATTAAGACTTGTCGGGCTTGGGATTTCATAACCGCATAAATAGGCTTAGTTTTAATCAAAATATTCACAAAACGAGAAAGTAAGTCAGAGCCAGCCCAATCTGGTTTATTTTTAGCTGTCATAAATCAATAATTATAAAATTTACCCTATTTATTATCTCATGGTTGTTTATTTTCCGTAAAGCTTACAATTAATTGATTTTTTTATAATTAACAGTTACTAAGAGGCAAATGTCTGGCCTAATTATTCGGTGTTCAACACTATTTGTTTATCGGTTTTCTACACTTTCAGAACTGAAAAATAGTGGCATTATGAAAGTGTAAAGAAAACAAGTTATTCACATTTATAAATTGAAGTTAAGGAGGCCAAGTTGTATGGCAATTATTCGTTTTTCACCTTTTGCAGAAATTGATACTCTTCGTCGTCAAATGGATAGAGTATTCGACGATTTAGTTGGTTTTAATGGTTTAACAGAAGAAACTTGGAAACCAGCTATTGAATTAGTTGATAATGAAGATACATTGGTACTAAAAGCTTCTTTACCCGGTTTAGAAGCAAAAGATTTAGATGTTAGTGTTACCCGCGAATCAGTTACCATAGCTGGTGAACATCGCTATGAAAAGAAAACTGAAGAAAAAGGTTACTATCATTCTGAATTTAGTTATGGTAAGTTCCAACGTACTGTTGCTTTACCTGTTGCCATTAAAAATGAAGAGGTAAAAGCTGAGTTTGATAAAGGTATTCTTACTTTAACTTTACCTAAAGTTGAAGAAGCAAAAGATAAAGTAATCAAAATTAGTTTAGGTGGCGAAGAACAACCTGTATTAGAAGATAAAAAAGAAAGCTAATTTATTACTTTAGTTATGTCTAAATAATACTTTGCCCCCATTGGTTAAATGCTAGTGGGGGCTGTTAGTTAAGATTTACTAAAAAGGTGAGGAGTCAGCACTTCGACTTCGCTCAGTGCAAGGATTCAGGAGGTAGAAAGTAATAAAAAGCTAACAGCTAATCGCTAACAGCTAACAGCTAACAGCTAACAGCTAACAGCTAACAGCTAATCGCTTTTTGATTAACATTAATAGGAGGAAAAGATTCAAAAATTACTTGATTGTCTGTTCCAGACTTGACAACTTGACGATAAAATTCTTGACAATTATTATTCTCATCAGCAACCATTACTAAAGCTTCATGTCCATTGCTTAAAACTTCAGTGCGATCGCATTCTTCGTAAGCATAAATAATCAGAATATCTTGTTCTTGACACAGTAAAGCAGCACCTCCATTAGGGCAAATTTCACCGCTACCTCGAACTCCCGGAAGAGCATAAGTTGACCAACGTTTACTGTTATTTAAGTTAATAACATCCACTTCTTGTAAGGGTAAAATTCCTACCTTATCCATTAAATCTTGGTCAATGGTAATACTACCTATATAGTTAACATTTGCTTCGGTTACTCTTACTCGATGAAGTTTAGCGTGCATTAGCCTAATTTTGCCCATCATCTCCCCTTACATCATATATAAATATATTATATTTTTTTTACTTATATTGCGAATAGCATAACAATAAACGAGGACACACTTCAACTAAAACATTAAAATCATTCCTAGATATAATCAAAATACTACAATTAGTTTGAGCCATAATTTTAACTGTTAAGGGAATATAATCGAATAAAGCAATTTCTCCAAAATATTGCCCTGGCTGAAGTTCTTTAACTTGACTATCTTCAAAAATAAGAGCATTTCCTCGATAAATAATATATAAATCATTAATCAGATTGTCAGAATTACATATTATTGAACCGGCAACAAATTGCTGTTCTTGTATAATTTCGTTTACTGAAAATAATTCATCCAAAAATAATTTTTCAAATAAGTGTATTTTTTTTAAAAAGAATATTCGATGGAGAAAAAAGTTATCTTTTAAATTAACAATAGGTTGATCAAAATAAGTAGCAACTTTTTTTACTATTAAGTCAGAATTATTAGTAAAATTTAGAGTAATAGTTTTATTTTGATGAGCTAAAACTAAAATACCAGCAATATTAAGCCAACGCTGAGAAATATTATTTATTTCTTCTAAAAATTTCTCACTATTAAAATTAATATGATTAGATTTCAATAATTGAGTATCTTTATTATTTTCTAATAAGGGTAAAATTGGTAAAATAAAATCTCTATATTTGAATGAACTAAGGGTTTCCACTGCATTAGCTTTTAAACGTATATCTTCTGTTCGCAATATTTGTTGAATATTCGGCAAACTTTCTTGATGATTTAAACGAGAAATAACATATAAGACTCGATGCAATAATTTTTCTTGAAAATCCTCAATAATGATTTTAACTAATTGCCAAGGATACTGATAAGCGGGAATTTCTTTTAACCAATTAGTAGTTTTAGTAACTAATTGATAATCTGGTTTTAAATAATTATAAAGAATTTTGATAGCACGACGAGTTTTTACTTTAGCAATAACTGCAATGGCGGCTTCTACGACTTCAATATGAGAAGAATTTAGATATTTTTCCGCAATTGTTAAACATTGTTCTCCATAATTAGCTAAAGCAGTTATAGCACATAATCTAACAGTTAAATTATTATTTTCTAAGCCTAAAGCTACGTTAGATAAGAAGTGAGGGCTACGAATTGCTCCTAATAATTTAAAGGCGGAAGCCGATACTAAAGGATCTTTATTAGCAATTTCTGTTAAAGCTATATTTGCTAAATCTAAATCCTCTGAATTAGCTAAATAGGCTAAGGTATGTAATCCTTCTCGTTTAACTTCATTGGAACTATTATTTTCTGTTAATAGTTGTTGAACTAAAGGAATTAAATTACGATCTTTGGTTCGTTGAATGGTTCTAATTACTAATAATTTAGTTTCTTGATTTATTCCTGAATGCCAAATGCGATCGCAAGCATTCATTAATTCTAAATCATTACTATCAAATTGACTAACTGCCAAGCAAATTAAAGCTTTTATTTTATTATTAAGTAAGACAAGATTTTGAATTTCTTCTTCTTTGTAAGCTCTGATTTTTGCTTGAACTATTTTTTTTATACCTTTGAAAAAAGTTTTTCTTAAAAGTTGACGTAATTTTGCATCTTGAAGACAATGTTTGCGAGATATTAATGCTTCTAAAGAAATTAACTGTAGTGAATAATTGTCTGAGTCTAAATAATAGGTTAAATATGAATAAAAAACTGGATGGGAAACTTGACTTAAAAATTGAACTAATACTGTACGTACTGTTTCATCTTCAGCAAATAATAATTTATCTATTTGGGTAATAAAAATACTAGGATTAGACACACGACTAGCTAATTCTAGACCTAATATTTGATCGTGGCGATCTTCACTGGTTAATAATTCTTCAATTTCTCGATTATATTCATCTGGCAAATAGGATAATCCTTCACTAACTTCTTCTAATTTAACTGAACCAGAACGTAACATATTTACCAAAGATTGCAGATAGCTTTTCCCCATAAAATAGCGTACAAAAAAGAATATACTAGCAAATATTATGGCTATTATAGTTATTTGCAAGGTTGTAAGAATTGACTGCAAAATCCAAAGAGAAATTCCAGCAGTTGCTAACCCAATGGCATAAAATAAACCATTACTAATTGTTCTTACTTGACCAACTAAATTATAAGGAACTGCATTATAATTAAGGTTATAAACAGGCTGATTAATGCTATCATCTAAGCTATCGGAATTGAGATTGACAACAACAGCCATAGGTAAATTAAAATTAAAAGCTAGTCCAGTAAAACTAGCTAACACAGTTAAGGGATAAATTAAATTCATCCTGACAACGCCTAATCTATTAATTAAAGGACGAGTAAAAAAATATAATATTATCAAAGGAATTATATTATTAATAATTCTCATTATCCCCAAAAATATAGTTAGCTCATGTTCGTGGGTGAAGCTATGGGAGTAAATATTTAGATATTGAAATTCAGCAAAAGTATAAAGAAAAATAAATAAAAAAGTGCTACTGGCCAGAAAAAAAATTATTGGATATTCTTTTAAAGAATCAACAAGTTTCTTATTCTTAGTTTTTGTTTCACTATTTTTTACTTCTTGATAAGATGGTAAAGGACGTTCATTATTTTCTAAATAAATTAACTGAATAAAAACAAGTACATATAAACAAGGTATAAATAATAAAATATTAATAGTATTTATATTACCTGCTAATAAACTGGTTATCAAACCTCCGAGTAAACCACCGATAGCAATTGCCATGCGTAAATAGGTAGTGTAGTTTTTCCAATCACCAGAAGTAAAATAATCCGCAACTAAACTAGGAAAAAGAACTTCGGTTACTAATATCCACTGAAAATAAGAACCGATATAAATGATATAATAAATAGATAGATGATTAAACTTAACTAAAAATCTTAATACAATAACTAAAAAAATAGCAATTATTAATAAATGCCTAGATAATTGAGTTTTACTGGTGCGATCTACAATTTGAGACAGCCAGCTGTAAATAGGGATAGAAATTAATCCCATTAAAACATAGGATATGGGCAGATATTGTGGGCCTGCATTAGTAATAAATAAAGAACTACCTGTCGTCAGCGAAACAACAGCAAAAGCCGTGCTGGAAACCGCTAATAATAAAAGATGGTTCAGTTTATTATTAAGCTTAATAAAACCAGTAATTCCTTCACTAATTTGACTTATCATAACGAGATAAAGACCACATAATTAATCCTAAATTTACCTAGAATTTTAAAAAGAAAAATAAACTAACAGGTGCAGGAATCATTTCGCCACGAGAATCTAAAAAAAATACCAGAATTAAATAGGCAACAGCTATTAAAATAGAAATAGCACCAGTTATAATGGCGACAATTTTACCTTGATCCATAATCTATACCAATATTAAAGTTATTAATGGATAATTTTAACTCATTTCTTGACAAAAAGCTGTTAAAATTATAATAATTAATGTTAATATTAATTTTGTTTTTAAAATATATAGTAATTCTATTTTAGGAATAAACATGGTATTTTTGAGATGAACCGCAGAGGACGCAGAGAAAAGAAGAGAGAAAAGTTCACGAATTATTTATAGTTACTATATTTTATATATTTAACTCTTAAGTTATACTATTCTTTGAATATTAATTTATAATTGATAATTACGATGGCTGCAATTACTAAAGAAGAACGAGAAATAATTAATAATGAAATCATACCCATAGTACAAACATGGAATTTAAGCAAAACTTATCGCACTGGTTTTTGGTTAAATCAAAAAGTTGAATCTCTGAAAAATTGTAATTTAACAGTATATCAAGGCGAAACATTTGGACTTTTAGGCCCTAATGGAGCGGGAAAAACAACTCTTCTCAAAACTCTTTTAAGTATAATTCGTCCCAGTAGCGGTAAAGCGGTTTTGCTCGGAAAACCATTAGGCGATCGCATTGTTAAGCAAAAAATTGGTTATTTGCCAGAAAATGCCTATTTTTATGACTATCTTACTGGTTGGGAATTTTTAGAGTTTACCGCCGGTTTATTTCAAATTCCTAAAGCGATTAAAAAACAGCGTATTCCCCAATTATTAGACTTAGTTGGATTAGATATTAAAGCTGCTAAAAAGAAGCAACTACGGCAATATTCTAAGGGAATGATGCAACGTATTGGCATGGCTCAAGCTTTAATAAACGATCCTGAAGTGGTATTTCTAGATGAGCCTATGTCGGGTTTAGATCCTATGGGGCGTTATCAAGTGCGAGAAATTATTTTATCTTTAAAAGAACAGGGAAAAACTATTTTTTTTAATTCTCATGTTTTAGCAGATGTTTCTCAAATATGCGATCGCATTGCAATTTTAGCTAGGGGAGAATTACTTTGTACCGGTAGTTTAGATGAATTATTGGGGGCTAAAGATCATTATCAAGTAATAGTTAAAACTGATAATGAGCAACTTTTTAAAAGTTGGCTTGATGATTTATATTTTCAAGAAAATTATTGGCATGGCACTTTAAATAAAGATCCTCAAGAATTTTTGGCTTATCTTAATACTATTAACGCTCAATTAATAAGTTTAAATCTTGCTCGTCCATCTTTAGAAGATTTCTTTATTCAACAGTTAACATCGAGAGGAATTTATACGAGTAGGTAATTTAGTTATTAGTTATTCTTGGTAACAATATTTCAATTTTTTTATAAATGCACATTATCAGTCGTAAAATGTTACAAAACTTCTGCCAAAAACACGCTAACTCTTGTGACGCTCTTTATAACTGGTATAAAATAGCGAATAAAGCAAAATGGCAAAATCTTACAGAGGTACAAAAAACTTATAAAAATGCGAAGAAGATTTCATGAATTTAATTCATGTCTCAGAGCAAGAAGCTATTACTATTATTAAAGGAGAAAAACACTTAAATAAAAATCAGGCAAAAATTTTAGCTAATACTTTTAATATAGATATAGAACTATTTACATAGAAGAGTTATTAATTTGCATATTATCGTGAATTTTGCTTTAATTTAATTCAGGTATATTTTGGGATTCATAACTCTCAATTTACCTAAATCATACTCACTATAGTTTGAAATTGCACAAACATAAAATTTATTTTATAATTAATTATTCAAATAATTTAAAGAACTATATGAACGATCAAGAAATAGAAAAACTAGAGTTTCAGTTTTTTGAAAAAAAGTCTGCTATCCAAAAAGAACACAAACCACTTATCTCAAGAATTGGCTTTGACCTTTAACAGCAGCAAAAAATTTGAGATTATGCAGCAAATGAACAAAATAGAAAGTAAGATTAATAAAGATATTCAATATTTAAGAAATCAACAAGAATATATAGAAAATGAAAAACGAAAAATAAGAATAAAATATTATCAAACTAAAACTACTGAATATCAAGCTATAGCAAGAAATACAACTAAATCAATCTATCAATCAAATATTCCACAATTAAATCTAATTAATTACAAGAGTGACAACATTAATGATAGTTTAAATAATCTAGAATTAATAATTAGTTTACTTTATGATCCTAGTTTTTTAACATTAGTAGAACAAATAGAGAAAAATTTAGTAACAATTAATGATATACCTTTAATATTTAAAATTTTATATAAGCTATGGCAACAATTAGATTTCATAGAATTTGAAATTAAAACCACAAGAGAAATGATTAATGTTATAGAACAAATGTAGATATTTACAGATATTTACAAATATTACAAGCTGCATGGGTAACTTGTAAATTGTTAATATCTAATGCTAAATGTGGATGAGTAGAAAGAGGCTTAATATGGTCAATATGAGAACCTTTTAACGAAAGAATAGGCTTTAAACAAATAGCGCAACATTTATTTTGTTTATAATATTGTTGTTTCTTCCATTCTTTTCCTTCTTGAGAATTTCGCCAACAGTTAAACTGTTTTCGTGGCTCATATTTATCTTTAATTTTATTAATTTTTACTTTTGTTTTCTTTAAAGATTTATCGACTTTTAAATTTAATTTAAAAAGTTTTTCAGTTAATTCAGCTAAAGATTCTGGTTGATAATTATTCATGATTGATACTTACCTTTTATCCTAGCTATATTAGCGTTAACTTCATTAAAATAACGGTCAATTTCAGTCATTTTATTAAATAACTGTTTACTAACTTTACTTAATTGAGAATCAGTTTCTATTACAAATGAAATATTAATAATATTTCCTAATCGAGACAATACAATTTGTAAAATAGCTTCAAGACTTTGGCGAGTTTTTTTATGAATGCGAGAACTTTTTAAGTATTTTTTAATTGAATAAATAACATCAGATAAAGCATAGCTATAAGCTCTGCCATTTTTACCTATTGGTTTTAAATTTTGAGTAATAACTTGAGCTTGATAGGCACTAGCACCATACCCTTTTAATTGTATTCTGCCAATAAATTGTTCTGTTTTCATTGCTTCAGGATAATTAGGAAGCTTGTTGGTGATATTTATCATAAGTTTCTAACATAGCTTCAAGCCACGGATCTTTTAAGCCAAATTTTTGAGAAAAAGAATAGAGTTGGGCAATAACAGGAATAAAAAAGCTTTGCATTTCTTCAATTTTTTGCTGGCTTTCTTCCATATATTTGAGGTATTCAGTTTCTATTTCTTTAATTTTATTTTTCTTGATGGTGACTTGTGCTTTTTGTGCTGCTTGAAGTCGCTGACGATTTAATAATTCTTGTCCCGCAAATTCAGCTAATTTGATTAAAAGGTCTTTTTCTTCGGCTTCCTTTAAATCTAAATCCGCAAAAGCCCTTTTCGCATCGGCAACTGTCCACTTAAATTTTTGAGCAAATTCAATCGCTTCTTTTTTTGTCATAATTTTAATTAATTCAAAACCCTTTATTCTAAAATTTATTATCTCTAACTAGGTAACTGTATCCGAGTAAGAGAATCTTATTCTATTATTAAATTACCCAAAAAAAAGATAATCATAGCAAAAATTTTAATTATTCTGGCTTATCAGAAGTTCTAGATAATGATGTTATAAAACCAAAAAACTATAGAATATATTTACATAAATATAGATTTAGATAGATACTTTTTTGAATATTTAAATCTATAATAAAAATTTAAAGTATTAGGAAAAGATATATTATGAGTTATAGAATGGATCGTCGTGCCTATGCAGAAACCTATGGCCCAACTACAGGCGATCGCGTTAGACTAGCAGATACAGAATTAATTATTGAAGTAGAACAAGATTTAACCACCTATGGCGAAGAAGTCAAATTTGGTGGAGGTAAAGTTATTCGTGACGGCATGGGGCAATCCCCCATATCCAGAGCAGATGGCGCAGTAGATATGGTGATCACCAACGCCTTAATACTCGACTGGTGGGGCATCATTAAAGCCGATATTGGCATCAAAGACGGCAAAATTTATAAAATCGGTAAAGCAGGGAATCCCTACATTCAAGATAACGTAGATATAATCATTGGCCCAGCCACCGAAGCAGTAGCCGGAGAAGGCATGATTCTCACCGCCGGCGGTGTTGACTCCCACATCCATTTTATTTGCCCCCAACAAATTGAAACAGCCATAGCTTCCGGTATTACTACCATGATAGGCGGAGGCACAGGCCCAGCCACAGGTACAAATGCCACCACCTGTACCCCCGGTAAATGGAATATGTACAGAATGTTGCAAGCAGCCGAAGCCTTTCCCATGAATTTGGGCTTTTTAGGCAAAGGTAATAGCTCCCAACCCGAAGGCTTGCGAGAACAAGTTATTGCTGGAGCAATGGGCTTAAAATTACATGAAGATTGGGGTACTACTCCTGCCACCATCGATACTTGTTTAAGTGTTGCCGATGAATATGATGTGCAAGTAGCTATTCATACCGACACCCTCAACGAAGCCGGATTTGTGGAAGAAACCATTGCAGCGTTTAAAAATCGAGTTATTCATACCTACCACACCGAAGGGGCAGGGGGAGGGCACGCCCCTGATATTATCAAAGTCTGTGGCGAAAGCAACGTTTTACCCTCCTCCACTAATCCCACTCGCCCCTATACCATGAATACCCTAGAAGAACATTTAGATATGTTGATGGTATGTCATCACCTCGATAGAAGTATTCCCGAAGATGTAGCCTTTGCTGAGTCTCGTATTCGTCGAGAAACCATTGCTGCTGAGGATATACTCCATGATTTAGGCGCATTTAGCATGATTGCGTCCGATTCCCAAGCTATGGGTAGAGTGGGAGAAGTAATTATTAGGACTTGGCAAACTGCCCATAAAATGAGAGTTCAAAGAGGGCGTTTATCAGGAGAATCAGGGGAAAACGATAATTTACGGGCGAAAAGATACGTGGCTAAATATACGATTAATCCTGCCATAACTCACGGAATTGCAGATCATGTGGGTTCAGTGGAAGTTGGCAAATTAGCCGACCTTTGTTTGTGGAAACCTGCATTTTTTGGGGTAAAACCAGAGCTTGTGATTAAAGGAGGAATGATTGCCTGGGCGCAAATGGGGGATGCTAATGCTAGTATTCCTACTCCTCAACCGGTGTATATGCGCCCCATGTTTGCAAGTTTTGGTAAAGCACTTACTGCTACCTCCTTAACTTTTGTCTCTCAAGCAGCCCTCGAAGCAGATATTTCCACAAAAATTGGACTCAGCAAACCCACAGTAGCTGTTAGAAACACCCGTAATTTAAGTAAACAAGATATGAAATTAAATGAAAAATTGCCTAAAATAGAAGTAGATCCAGAGACTTATGAAGTAAGAGCAGATGGTGAATTATTAACTTGCGAACCAGCTACTATTTTACCAATGGCTCAACGTTATTTCTTATTTTAAATGCCTAAAGAAATTAAACAAATAATAAATAACAAATGACAAATAACAAACTAAGCTTAGGAGTATGATCATGGCTAAAAATTATTTTATTGCTAATAATTCTAATGATTTAGCTAAAGTTCAGGAAGAAATTATTAAATGGTTTAAAGAAAAACAATATGAAATAGGTTCTACTACTTTAGATGGTAAATATTTTATTCAAGCGAAAAAAACAGGTACAATTAGAACTTTACTAGGTGCAAACTTAGCTTTTAAAGTTAGTATATACTGGTCACAAGATAAAACAGTAGAAAGGGAATTTATAGTTGAAACAAGCATAGGAAAATGGATAACTAATATTGCAGGTGCTGGTTTTACCTCGATATTTATGGGAGGTATTCCTTTACTTACAGGGATAGCTAATGCGGGATGGGCATTAATTTTAGAAGCTGATTTAGTTTCTTATATTTCCACAACTTTAAATCTCCAAAAAGTAACAAAAACAGAAAATCCCAATCAAGTTTGGTCCGATCAATCTGTTGTCGTAGATGTACCATATAATAGTGTTAGTTCATATTCAGCTAGACAAAAAGCAGAACAAAAAGTGCAACAAGATTTACAAAGGATACAAGAAGCACGACAACAGGGATTAATTAGCGAACAAGAATTTCAAAACAGAAAAGAAAATTTAGACGATCAAATAGATGAATATGAGGCAGATTTTTTAATAGAAGAAAAAATAGCTAAATTGCAAAAAGCATTTGCTGAAGGAATCTTAGATACTATGGAGTTTGAGGAGAAAGTAAAAGAAGTACATGAAACAACAACCGAAGAAATTCTTAATAAGCGTAGAAAAGAAAGGAAAGCCGCAAAAATAGCTCAATTAAAAGAAGCCTTAAATAATGGCATTCTTACTCAAGAAGAATATAGACAAAAAATAGCTCAACTATAAAAGTTATGAAATCTATTTGTGTATTTAGTCTGACAGCTATTGTTTCTCTAAATACAGTAGTACCCCAAAATAAAATAATTGATGACCAACATATTAATAATATAGCTTTAATACAAAGTTATCAAAATAACATATCTTGGAAAAAGCAACTTCAGCAATTTTTAACTGAATTATTTACTAAAGATGGTAGAGATCCAACTGATGTCGAATTTGTTGACGATCAAAGTGAAAAAATGCTAAATAGATATGGATTGTTTTTTACTATTTTTATTTTTATTTTCATTTTAATGGCAATTAATAGTTTATTTTTTCATGACAAATAATGTCGAGGTAACGAGTAAAAGAATAGAATTTCAAGAATTTATTAATCGTGGGGTTTTAATTGGTTTTATTTTGGCAATTTTAGGAGGATTAGCAAAGTTATTCGGTTTTATTCCTAACCCTTAAATTTTGTTAGAAATCCAAATTGTTTTAAAAATTCAGATTTGTAGATGTTCTTAGGCTTTTTGCTATTGATGTTAAGTTTTTCATAAGTCTCGATAAGTGTCTTTATATTTGTCAAATCTTAAATTGCCATCTGATAAATTGATAGTAATATAAAATAATCAAAGGGAAGTAGTTTCAGCTATGTTTCTAGAAAAGAAAAAATAATTATCATAGAAATGTAAAAGATGTCAGTCACCATCGAACAGGATTTAAAGGAATACCTCGATCAGAAATTTTCTAATTTTGAACAAAAGTTTAACAACATTGAGCAAAGATTTGACAAAATCGATCAAAGATTAGAAAAAATGCAGGGTGATATTACCGATTTAAAAATTGGTCAAACTCGTCTTGAAGGAGAAGTTAAACGAGTTGAAGGGGAATTAAAGGGGGAAATTAAACGAGTTGAAGGGGAATTAAAGGGTGAAGTTAACCGAGTTGAGGAAAAAGTTGAGGGAATTAATAAAAGAATTGAATTTCAAGAATTTATTAATCGTGGGGTTTTGATAGGTTTTATTTTGGCAATTTTAGGAGGATTAGCAAAGTTATTCGGTTTTATTCCTAACTCTTAAATTTTGTTTACGTTTTTACGTTTTAATGAACCTAAACCTAAGCTACCCACTGCCAATAATGACAAGATTATCCTTCAATCATATTTAATTAATAAAACGCAAAATTCAGAGAGCAACATCTGAGGTACAAATAATTGAGAGAAGTAAATAAATAAAAAATAAAACCTATGTCTCAAGCAACCATAGAATCTATATTGCAAGAAGGACGCACCTTTGCACCCTCAAAAGAATTTTCTGAACAAGCATCCATTAAAAGTTTAGCAGAATATCAAGAAATTTATAATCGAGCTAAAGCCGATCCAGAAGCATTTTGGGCAGAATTAGCGGAAAAGGAACTAGATTGGTTTGAAACATGGGATAAAACCTTAGATTGGCAGCCGCCTTTTGCTAAATGGTTTGTTAACGGTAAAATTAATATTACCTACAACTGTTTAGATCGACATTTAACCACTTCACGACGTAATAAAGCCGCTATTATCTGGGAAGGTGAGCCGGGGGATAGTCGCACCCTAACATACGCCCAACTGCATCGAGAAGTTTGCCAAATGGCTAATGTATTTAAGCAATTAGGGGTTAAAAAAGGTGACAAAGTAGGCATATATATGCCCATGATACCCGAAGCTGCGATCGCCATGTTAGCTTGTGCCAGAATTGGTGCGCCCCATACCGTAGTTTTTGGTGGTTTCAGTGCCGAAGCCTTAAGAAGTAGATTAATTGATGCAGAAGCAAAATTAGTAGTAACTGCTGACGGGGGTTTTCGTAAAGATAAAGTTGTTCCCCTCAAAGCAGAAGTTGACACAGCTTTAGCTAATAATCATGTACCCAGTGTTGATAACGTTTTAGTGGTACAGCGCACCAAAGAAGATATTTCTATGGTAGAAGGGAGAGATCATTGGTGGCATGAGTTACAAGCAACAGTATCCGCCGAATGTCCTCCAGAGCATTTAGATAGCGAAGATATGCTATTTATTCTCTATACCAGTGGTACAACGGGTAAGCCTAAAGGGGTGGTACATACAACAGGAGGTTACAATTTATACACCCACATGACCTTCAAATGGACATTTGATATAAAAGAAAATGATGTTTATTGGTGTACTGCCGATGTGGGCTGGATTACAGGTCATAGTTATATCGTATATGGCCCTTTATCCAATGGTGCAACCAGTTTAATGTATGAAGGTGTACCTCGTCCTTCTAATCCGGGCTGTTTCTGGGATGTGATTGAAAAGTATGGCGTTAATATTTTTTATACTGCACCCACAGCCATTCGTGCTTTTATTAAAATGGGGGAGCAACTACCTAAAGCTCGTAATCTCTCATCTCTGCGTATTTTAGGTACAGTGGGCGAACCCATTAACCCAGAAGCTTGGATTTGGTATCATCAGGTAATTGGCAATGAAAAATGTCCCATTGTTGATACTTGGTGGCAAACGGAAACAGGTGGTTTTATGTTGACTCCTCTACCCGGTGCAACTCCCACTAAACCAGGCTCTTGTACCTATCCTTTCCCCGGAGTTATTGCCGATGTGGTGGATTTAGATGGCAATCCTGTGGGTGATAATCAGGGGGGATATTTAGTAATTAAGCATCCTTGGCCGAGCATGATACGCACAGTTTATGGCGATGATGCTCGCTTTCGTCGCACCTATTGGGAACATATTGCCCCTAAAGATGGCCAGTATTTCTATTTTGCTGGAGATGGTGCGAGAAAGGATAGCGATGGCTACTTCTGGGTGATGGGTAGGGTTGATGATGTAATTAATATTTCCGGCCATAGATTAGGTACAATGGAAGTAGAATCAGCTTTAGTGTCTCATCCGGCGGTGGCTGAGGCGGCAGTGGTTGGTAAACCTGATGAAATTAAGGGTGAAGATATTTTTGCTTTCGTGACTTTAGAGGGCAGTTATGAGCCTAGTGAAGAATTAAAACAAGAGTTAAAAGCCCATGTAGTTAAAGAAATAGGTGCGATCGCACGTCCGGGAGATATTTATTTTACCGATGTGATGCCCAAAACCAGATCTGGTAAAATTATGCGACGTTTCTTGCGTAATTTAGCCGCAGGTGAAGATGTGGCAGGAGATACTTCAACTTTAGAGGATCGTAGTGTTTTAGATAAGTTACGGGGAAGTTAATAATTTGATGGTGGGCATTGCCCACCTATAACAATTAACAATCCCAAAACTATAATCTAGGAATTTATAGTTTTATTCAACAACATTAGTGAACGGTACTTACGGTAAAGGCGGAGTACCGTTCACCAAAATGTTTAATGTTTAAGGAGCTAATCTTTGAATATTCCAAACAGATTCAGCATCTAAACGAGAATAAAAAAAGCGATCGTGTAATCGATTAGGTCTGCCTTGCCAAAATTCAAAACTAGAAGGCACAACTCGATAACCACCCCAAGCAGAAGGTAATGGTATTTCTTGATGGTGAAATTTTTGTTTCATCTCATCAAATTTCATCTCCAATATTTGACGGGAAGATATTACCTTACTTTGCGATGAACACCAAGCTCCTATTTGACTACCTCTAGGACGAGTGACAAAATATTTGAGAGATTCGGCTGTAGAAATTTTAGCAGCCGTTCCTGATATTTTGATTTGACGTTCTAAGGCTACCCAGAAAAATAATAGGGATACGTGGGAATTTGTGGCAATTTGTTGAGCTTTTTTGCTTTCATAATTTGTAAAAAAAACAAATCCTTGGCGATCGAAATACTTCAAAAGTACCATTCGTTGTGAAGGTTCACCAGTAGCTGAAACTGTTGCTAAACTCATGGCATTCGGTTCTGGTAAATTAGCCGTACAAGCTTGTTGAAACCAAAGAGCAAATTGACTAAAAGGGTCTGGTTCAAGCTCTTCCTCTGTTAAACCTTTTTGAGTGTATTCATTTCTTAAATTACTTAGATCCATAGTTTTATAAAACTTTACTGAGGAAAGGGAATTGTTCGGCTAGTAACTAGGAATGAAACAGTTCTGCTAATCCCTAGCCCCTAACCCCTAATCCCTAATATCTAAAACAAATTAATTTGTAAGGTCATATCGTCGTAATCAAAATCACTGTTAGTTCCGGGTAAATCTTCAAATCCAAAAGTATTATTCCCAAGTAAAACTATATGATCGGTTCGATCAGGATTAGCATCAATAAATGGGAAATAAGCAAAAGTTTCCTGACCGAAAATTGTGTTATTAGGATTATTATCTAACCATTCTCTAAAACTACCATTGGCAATAATGAAAGGCGCAACTAAACCACCACGGGAAATAATGTCATTAATATCATTGCTACCTTCATCTAAATTACCATTGCGATCAAAAGCAACTACTCGATTTCTCAAGGCCGCTTCTGCATATCCCACATCACTAGGAATTAAGGTATCTCCAGTTACAGGATCGATAACTGAGCCTTGAGCATTTTCGATTCGATATAAACCAACGGTATTATTAAAAGCAGCTTCACTCTTAACTTCAAAGGTAGCATCTAAAGTGCGATCGTCAGCTATAGAACTTAAATCAATGATTTCTTTTTGAATTTCTCCTTGTCTTCTAATGCCTTGGGTATCATCTCCAGCAATAACCTTTAACTCAAATATTAAATCATCAAAATCCTCGTCTCCTCCGTTGAGGGCATCTTCCCAATTAAGGGTAAAAACTCCTTCATCTTCTATTACTCTAAGATGATCTTCATTATCTGGATTAGCATTAGGAAAACCGAAAAATATGCTAACTCCGGGTACAAAAGGATTTACTGGTTTTGGAGTGGCACTTACCTCATCTCGATCTAAATTGAAAATATCATTGGTATTGGTATTATCTTGAGCAAATAAACTATCAAATAACACCTCATCGGTTGTACCGTTGGAGACCATGTAAAAGGCAAATTTATCGCCAATATTAAAATTTTTATTGGTACGGGTGGTATTAGTTCCTAAATCTTCAGGAAGTCCTGTAAAAATAGCTCTACTGCGAGAACCAGTTAAAGCTATTTGGGCATAATCATCGTCTCCGGGTTCAACTCCTCCAATGCTGCCTCTATCATCATCAACGGCAAAAATACCAATTTCGTTAATTTGACCTGTATTAGTATCTGTTATGGTTAACTCTAAGGTAGCAAATCCCTCTTCACCCGAAGGACTCTCCACCGTAAAAACATCCCTAGCATTATTAACAATAATCGCATCAGCCACTGCTCCTAAAGTTGATAAACTACCTTCTTCAAGGAAAACTGCCGAATCTAAAATAGCATCACTGGTATCGGCGATCGCAATTTTTAAAACTTGAGTTTGGCCGGGGGTAACTAAGGCTTGAGCGAAAAATTTGGTAGTAAAACCATCAAATTCTGTATTAAAAGGTAAAGGGGGATCAATATCGCTAGGATCGTTATTGCGGAAAAAAGCACTGTTATTTTCCGCATTAATATTATTAATAGAAACAGGAGTTGTTGTTCCGGGGATTAAGGCAATATTTTCACCATTCAGGAAAAACGCAAAAATATCATTAAAAGCACTATTAGCAAATTCATTATATTCCTCAGAAGCGAAAACATATTCAAACAAAAATTGCTCATTTTCTGGGATAAACTCTATTTCTAAAACAATTGCATCATTGGTAGTTTGTCCTTCAGGTAAAAGTGCATCTAAATCAGAATCTCCCTCTGTGCCAAAAGCAGTGGTAGTACCGTCTTCTTCATTTGGCCCGGTAGCATCAGCAATATTACCAGAACTAAGAATCACACCTTCAGAAATGCCTATACCTTGATCTTCTCGGTCTATTTCTTCGACAAAAGAACCGATAGCTTGGCGATCGCCTGTAATATTAATAGCAGTTACTGTAAGGTTACTATTTTCACTTCTTTCTCCTAATACTACCTCTGCTTCTCCTAAGAGAATAGCGACTATTTCTTCGGGAGATAAAACGGACAAATCTTGAGTAATTAACATAAACTATCCTTAAATAATAATTGAATCAATTGTCGAGTCTAAATCTTTTATGAAACGCCCTATTTATCTAGATTGTCATGCTACCACGCCCATGGATAATAGAGTGCTGGAGGCTATGATACCGTACTTTACCGAATATTTTGGTAATCCGAATAGTATTGGTCATGTTTACGGTTGGGAAGCAGAAGCAGCAGTTACTAAGGCGAGAGAAACCATTGCCCAGGCGATTAATGCTACACCATCGGAAATTGTTTTTACCAGTGGTGCCACCGAAGCCAACAATTTAGCTATTAAGGGGATAGCTGAAGCATATTTCACTAAAGGAAGACATTTGATTACAGTACAAACTGAGCATAAAGCAGTTCTCGATCCTTGTAAATATCTAGAGAGTTTAGGGTTTGAAATCACGTTTTTACCAGTAAAAAGCGATGGATTAATAGATTTAGCGGTTTTAGAACAATCTATTCGCCCAGATACTATTTTGGTATCTGTTATGACGGCTAATAATGAAATAGGAGTTTTGCAGCCTTTGGCGGAAATTGGGGAAATTTGCCGACAACATAAAGTATTGTTTCATACTGATACAGCTCAGGCGATCGCCAAAATTCCCTTAAATGTGCAAACTATGAAGATCGATATTATGTCCTTAACAGCCCACAAGGTTTACGGGCCAAAAGGTATAGGAGCTTTATATATTCGTCGCCGAGATCCGAAAGTCAAATTAGCTGCCCAAATTCAAGGAGGAGGACAAGAGCAAGGGCGCAGGGCAGGTACATTATTTACACCACAAATTGTCGGTTTTGCCGTTGCCATAGAATTAGGATTAGCTGAACTAGAATCAGAAACCCAAAGGCAAAAAAACCTTAGAGATAAATTGTGGTTAAAATTGAGTCAATTAGATGGTATTTATTTAAACGGCAATCCCACTCAAAGATTAGCAGGAAATCTAAATGTTAGTATAGAAGGAGTTGACGGTGCTGCCCTATTATTAGGATTGCGTCCTATCGTTGCCCTTTCTTCAGGCTCGGC
This sequence comes from uncultured bacterium, assembly GCA_964413275.1. Classification (GTDB taxonomy): domain Bacteria; phylum Cyanobacteriota; class Cyanobacteriia; order Cyanobacteriales; family JAABRE01; genus JAABRE01. Next base: position 19,416 of record CAYPSO010000087.1, read on the forward strand.
TTGTTCTTCTACTTCCACAAAGCCTTCCCATGTTTTAAAAGCTTTGGGACATTCAGATCAATTAGCCTATGCTTCCCTTAGATTTGGCATAGGAAGATTTAATACAGAAACAGAAATCGACCAAGTAGCCACAGCAGTTATCACAACTGTAAGCTCGCTACGAAATCTTAATTTACAAAAATAATGCTACAAATATTTGAACAAAATTCAACCTTAATGTCGGGCTGGATTCCCTATTCTCTATAGGGTAGGGGGGAAAGCCCGACCAAAATGAAACATCGCGGTAGCGATACCACTTCTTGGTGCTGCGACAAGCGGCTTGAAAAGCGGATGCTGCGACTTCTGAGGTTTCCTCAGAAGGCCAGCAGCACCAAGAAGCCGCGTCGGCGCTCCGCTTATTATAGCTAGTTGACAAAAAAGAT
>CAYPSO010000088.1:0-19793 GCA_964413275.1 uncultured bacterium
TTAAATTTTAGGAGAGGGCAAAACACCAAGTAACATTAAAAACCAAGGTATTTTAATATCGGGAATTAGCCAAGAATATTTTTTTAAAATAGGAATACTCATCGGTAAAATAAATTTTAAAGAACGTAAAGAGGCTGGAAGATTACTATTTTCATCTCTTAATTGATATTTTTGAGCAACTTCCGCCACAATGGACATTTTACCAGTTTTTTTAATAATATTAGCGTCGGCTGCTAAAGCTGCGATCGCACGTCCAGTTAGTAAGGGAGTTTCCCAATTAAAACCATCACCTAAGATGGATTTTTGTGAATTATTCTCGTTTTGGGCAGTTACAAAACTGGTAATTTGTTCTGTACCAACAATACCAGGCCAAATTGACAAAGAGGTAACATTATAAGGTTTTAATTCTATCGCCATATCTGCGGCAAGGCGATCGCAGGCAGTTTTACCAACACCATAAGGCACACTAAAAATATAAAATAATCCACCATAGGAGGAAATAGTACAAATTAAGCCCTGTTTTCGTTTACTCATCATGCGAGCAGCAAAAACACTAGCCAGATAATGACTGCGCAAGCCAACATTATTACAAGCATCCCAAAAATTAGGCTCAGATTTCCAAAAAGGCTTACCATAAGCGAGGCTTATGGCTTTAACTCCGGCATAGGCGTTATTAACTAATATATCTAGTTGGCCGTTTTGTTCATTATTAATGCGATCGAAAAGTTGACGTACTTGCTCGTCATCACTATGATCTACTTGAACTGGAATACAAATTCCGCCGGCTTCTTCAACGGCTATTTGGGTTTCTTGTAAGCTACCACTTAGATTCTCATTGGCAACCAAAGTACGCCCTGTAATATATACTGTAGCCCCTGCTTCGCCTAAGCCGATGGCAATACCTTTACCAATTCCTCTGGTTGCACCGGTGACTAAAGCAATTTTTCCTTGAAGTTGTTTATTCATTTGTTATTTGTTATTCGTTATTTTTCTACTAAATATTTTCCTTTGTGAAACAAAGAACCTAATAATCGATATTCCCAACAAAAAATAGAAAATCCATAACCTAATTTATTAGTAATTTCTATTTGATTTTTAATTTCTTTCGGAGATAGTAATTGACGGGGAGAACCAGCATAAATTCCAATTCCTACGGGAACTTTATGGGAAATATAATTAATTTTAGAAGTTGCGATCGCCTGACTAAATTGATCTGCACTGGGACGATATACTTGTATTACAATTTCATCTATATAACCCTTATTAACCCATAGTAACCAATCTTGATTATAATTATTTAGAGAAAAATCATAGGGATTAGGAGATAAAGATAGAATTATATTTGGATTAACAGTTTTTATTTGTTGGCGAACTTTAGCCGTTAGCTTAGTTAAAGCATTAGTTTTATTGCCAAATTTTCTAGGAACAGCCCAATGATCGTCTAACTGAATACCTTCTAAACCGGAATATTGAGCAACTTCTGTAATTAAATTTAAAATATATTCTTGTACTTCAGAATTTTCTGGATCTAACCAAACAAAATCATTAATTATAGTTTCACCTGTAGAAGTTTTTAAAAGCCAATCTGGATTTTTTTGTGCAATTTCATTGTTAGCTGATAACATTAACCCGTATTCAAACCACGCATAAAGTTTTAATCCTTGTCGTTTTGCTTCTAATTCTGCTGCTTTAAGTGGATCGGTAAAAGGAGGTACAAATAACGGATGACTTTTTATTTGTTTAGAGGGATAAATTGTGCCTGTTATGCCATAACTACTTAGATAAATTCGATTATAACCTGAGCGAGAAATATGATGAAAAATATTATCTAATAAGGTTGTATGATGAAAAAAAGAAGTGGCAATATTAGTTAACCAAACTCCTCTAATTTGGTCATAATTTTTACTATCTTTTTTTATACTTGGTGCTGGACGAAATAAAAAAAATCCTCCAATTAATATTAAAAATAAAATTAACCGTTTCTTTTTAAAGATTGTCATTTGTCATTGGTTATTGGTTATTGTTTATTCGAGAAACTATTAACTATTATATGCTTTAAACATACCTTGAGTACCATCTTCAATACTTTTTCCATTATCTAATTGAGCTACCCTTTCAAATAATTTATTTGCTAATTCTATGCCGGGTAAATTTTGACTATCAATTTCTTTTACTATTCTTAAATCCTTGAGAATATGTTTAATCATAAATCCGGGAGCATAATCATAATTAATAATTTTTGAGCCTAAATTTGCTAAAGCCCAAGAACCAGCAGCACCGGTACTACAAACTTCTACAATTAAATTAGGATCGATATTTTGTTGTTTAGCCATAGAGATTGCTTCGCATAAAGCCACCATGTGTATGGCAGCTAAAACTTGATTGCACATTTTTACAGCTTGCCCACTACCAACAACTCCACAGAGAGTAATATTTTTACCCATTGCCTCTAAATAGGGTAAACATTCCTCAAAATCCCTTTTAGCCCCTCCTACCATAATAGTTAAACTGCCCTGTTGAGCTCCAATATCTCCGCCAGAAATAGGTGCATCCATGAAGCGAAGCTGATGTTTTTCTAATTCGGTGGCAATATGCTTAGCAGCCTCACTACCAATGGTACTAAAATCGACAATTAAAGCGTTATTAGGAGCATATTTTATTACTTGCCCTAAAATAACTTCTTCTACATCAGGAATATCCCCTAAACAGGTAAAAATAATGTCTGCATTGCTAACTGCTTGCTCTACAGAAGATACAATCTTAGCCCCCGCATCTTGGGCAATTTGAACTCCGGGGCGATTTTTGGTACGATTCCAAGCTGTGACGGGAAAACCTTTTTTTATTAAATTGGTAGTCATGGGTGCTCCCATAACTCCTAATCCGAGGAAAGCTACATTTTTGTTCATTTATTTTTTTTTAAATTGCTCAACTTTGACACAGATAAAAAGTTTAAGATAGCTTAAACTCAGATTTAGTATATCAATTAATTTTTTTGAGAGTCTGGTTAAAGTTGAATGACACAAGAAACATACGAATCAGCCATAGCCCAAACTGAGGAATTGCTCAACCATTACGGCTTTGAGTTAATGGGATATACTGCTAAAGAATTAATTGCTCAATGGGTCAAGAAATATGATGCTCTTTGGGTACGTTTAGCAGTAGTTGAAGCATTATATCAAGGACGTTATAAAGCCATTTCTGTTGAGCAAATTCTCAATTTTTGGTCGAGAAAAGGTAATCCAACTTTTCACTTTAATCATGAATTTGAGAGATTAATTTCCCATAAATTGCCTCGTTATTTAGCTTCTTTTGCCTATTCTTCTTATAAACGTAAAAAAGATCGAGAAAGTATTAATTCTTCACCTTTTATTAGTGAAGAAAACTCTATGGGAGAAACTAGCAAACCAAAAAATATTAAGACAAAAACACAAGAATTATTAAAATTAAATTCATCAAAAGAGCCTAGTCCTATTCATCAGTTTACTCCATGTTCTGATGGCTCAAATTTATATACAAAATTGAAAGAAGTAGCTCAAATTGATTGATTAAATATTGCGTTTATTCTTTTGCTTGTAATAGTTGACAGTTAATAGTTAATTGCCATGGAAATAAACATAGTTTAAATTAAAAAATAATTATCTTTTGGTACAAATTGCTCGATATTTTTAATTAAAGAAAGGATATGTTGATAATTAGTATTTTTTCCTTGATCGCAAAAACATCGTGCTGCTAAATGTAAATCTTTTAAAGCTGACTTTTGTTCTCCTATTTCATAATAAGCTAATCCTCGATTTAGATAAGCTTGAGGATCGTTAGGATTATGTGATAATACTAGGTTAAAATCGGCAATCGCTTTATCATAATAACCGTGTTTATGACAAGCATATCCTCGATTATAATAAATGCGATCGTCATTTTTGTTAAAACGAAGGGCTAGATTAAAATCACTAATAGCTTGGTGAAAGTTCCCTTGATTAAGATAAACTAATCCTCTATCGTTATAAATATTAGCAATTTGCACAAATTCTACCGGAGAAATTTGCCTTAAAGCTTCGTTATAATCGTCAATAGCGAGTAATAATTGTTGGTTGGCAGTATAAGCTAATCCTCTGTTATAGTAAGCTTCTGGTTGATTCGGGTTAAGTTTAATCGCTTGGTAATAATCTATAATTGCTTCTTGATACTTTTCTAAGTTATAATTAGCTAATCCTCGATTAAGATAGGCTTTATCGTTATTTGGTTGTAAACTAATAGTTTGAGAGCAATCTTGTTTTGCTTCTTGATAATTTTCTCGATACATATTTAACAAACATCTATAATTGTAAGCTTCAGGTATTTCTTGATTTATGTTTATGATATTAGTTAAATAATTGTAAGCTTGAGAATAATTATTCGCTTTAATTTCAGTTTTTGCTAACTTTAATAAAGTTTCTGCTGTTAAGTTTTCCTGTGCTTCACTATTTTCTGTAAAAGCAATGATAGATATTAGTAAAAAACTACAAATAAAAATTATTAATTTGCTAATTTGATTAGATAAATATTTCATAATTTTACAAATAAGATAAGTTTTACTCTTAATTATGATAAAAAATCAAATTATGTCAAAAGACTGCTTGTCTTATTCAATTCATATTTATATAGAGTAGGGGTGAAGGCCGTTTGCCCCTACTAATTTTTTTTAATTATGAATAAAAATTGCGATCCAAGGCACAAAAATAAGCAATAAGCAACTCCAATAATAATAACCATAATTATTAGTCTCAGGTTTCTCAATAAAAAGAGCATCTATCCTTGTTGTTAAACGATTGATAGGAGTAGCAATGCTAAAAGGAATAGAAAAATTAAAAGGAGAAGAAATAAAATTTTGGGCAACAGTTAACAAAGATTCGGCAATAATTAAAGGGCTAGTTTCTTGGGCTGCTTTTCGATCTGCTCTTATTTCTCGTAATAATAATAAATCTTGCCATAATAATTCTGTATGTGGCAACCAAAAACTAAAATCTTTAAGCCAACCTAAACAAAAAAACCAAAAAGAATCTTGATAATAATTATGAGCTTCTTCGTGTAATAAAACTGCTTCTAAATGTTCACAATCTAAAACATTTATCAGTCCTTGACTTATAATTAATTGAGGTTTTAAAACTCCTACTTGCGCGCAATAGGGAAGGTTTATCGGTAAAATTATGGCAATTCTTCCCAAAATTAATTTTCGAGGATAACTATTAATTTTCTTTTGGGTAAGCCGAGATTGATAAATTAACTTAACGGCACTAATTATAACCAAACTTAAAAATAATATGGCTAATAAATTACCTAACCAAATTATTTGTAAACCTAACATTCGACCTCTAAAACCCATAAATAAAATGGCTAAAACAGTCATTAATAAAAATAAAGGAGGCAAAATAAATAATAAAAGAGTATAGTACCAACTATTAAAAAAATCGTTAGATAATCTTGGTCGAGGAATTTTTCTTATTAAAAAAGCCAATAATACAGCCCCAAAAATCATTAATAAGTGCATTATTATTGCCCCCCTTGTTGCTGACGTATAGCTTTTAAACGAGCAGCAATGGCCTCAATTTGTTCTAAACTAGCAGTATCAAGATTATTCGCAAAAGAAGCAACTAAATCTGGATTACTAATTGCTAGAAAACGGTGTAGTTGTTCATAGGAATTAATTGCTTGGGCTTCTTCTTGAGAAAGTAGGGGTTGCCAAATATGAACTCTACCTTTTTTCTGACAAGATAACCAGCCTTTTTTTGTTAATCTTTTTAATACTGTTGTGACTGAAGTATATGCTAATTCTCGATCTGGATCTGATAAAATGCGATCGTGAACATCTTTAACAGTGACAGAAGTTAACTGCCAAATTATTTCTAAAATTTCTGTTTCTAGAGGGCCTAAAGAAAGTTTATGGGGACGATAATTGGGCAAAGCAGCCATATTTTTTTAAAATAATTAATAACAATTAACAACTAACAAATAATTATTGTTAATTGTTAATTATACTTTATTTTTTACCAACCTTTATCGGCTTGACTCAAGACATAACTAGCTACATCTTCAATTTCTGCATCGGTTAAACGGCCAAGAAAACTAGGCATAGCAGCTTTACCCTTGTTTATTTGGGTTTTTATTTTGTCTAAATCATACATATCATATTTTTCTAAATCAGCTTTAGAAAGGGTTTTTTGAGCGTTAACTAAATTCTTACCACCAGCGTGACAAGCAGCACAATTAGCCGTGAATAAACTAGCTCCATTGGTTATATCTCCAGCCCAAGCAGGAGTTACGCTAAAAAATAAGATTGCCACAGCCATGAACAATGACACAAATAACTTTTTCATGTTTAATTCTCCTCTCAAATATTCCTAATAATCGTCAGCAATTGGTGCTTTAATGTCAATAGACAGTTTGTCGTATTTCACGATGGGCTTATCCACTAATTCCATTAAATCAACTTGTGATAACAAATTTTCCCAAGCAGATTTTACCTCTTTTTGTTCGGGATTTTCGGCATATAGTTGAGCAATTAAAGTGAATGTGTCATGCCATATTCCCTGAAAAGCATAAAAATTTGCTTTTTCTAAAGGAGTTTCTATATTTTCTAGATTGCTGATCATTTTTTCTTCCAGATTTATTCGTTTAATTGTTCCTTTTAAAGTGATTGCAGTAGAGGGTTTTTGAGGATTGCAATAAAGAGAAAATGTCCAATAATATTCTCGATTAACTATTAGCGGTTGGCTAGATTGAGGAAGATTTAGATTAATAATTCCTGAAGAATTTTCTAGTTCTTTTAATTGAGTACGATAAATTAAATTATCATTACTATCTTGTAATACAAATTCAGCAGTTATTTCTTTAGTTAATTTTTCTGGAAGATAAAACCAAAAAGTAGGATATGCAGCAGTAGTTAAAGCCCAAACATAATCTTTATTTTGATTTTTAATAGTTGGTACTATGGCAGTTATTTCTTGATAGGGTTTACATTGACTGCGACTTGAACCACCTCTTCCTCTTCCAGTGGGAGTGCCTAAATTTGGAGGAGGAGGAGGATTGTAGCGTAATACTGAGGAATTAAGTTGCTCTTTTTCTTTGAGCTTGTCAGAATTAGCAAGGGATATTGTACTTCCAAAAAAGGAAAAAAAACTGAAAGATTGAAATAAATTTATGGCAATCCCTAAAAAACAACTTATAGTTATTTTTTTGATTGATAAGTTAGTTATATTCATGATTAGAGGAGTTTATTTTTTTATTAAATTGGTATATTTAATTTTAATTTCAGTTAAGATAAATCCAAAAAAAGTAGGAATAATAGGAAAAGCACCACCTTGAATTAAAAGAATTAAAGACAGAATTATAAGTAAGGCGATCGCACCTATTTGTGCCAGAATAAAATATATTGGTTTAATGATTACTACGGCTAAAATAACCCCGATTACAGAAAAAATAAAAATTAATAAAAACTCTTCTCTCCAAGAAAAAAACCAAATTAAAGGCCTTTTATCCAATACTGCACTGAGGATTTGACTCACCATCTGAGCCTGTATAAAAACCCCCGGACTTTTTTTCGACCAATTTATACCGTAGGGAGTTGACCAATAATCACTGCTACTATTAGCAGTAACACCTATAATAATTATTTTATCTTTTATTGCTTGGGGTGTAACTTGATTATTTAAAACCTGTTTTAAAGTAACATGGGGTGCAATTTCTCGATGGGAAGATAAGGCACGATAATTAATTATAATTTGGCTTCCTCTAGCATCTATATTTTGATAGAAACCACTGGATTTCTTTAAGCTAGGAAAAATAGTATTATCTAGTTTTAAATTTCCTTCTGGAGTAAATTCAGGAATTATTTCTAAATCGTATAAATAGCGAAAGGCTAATTGGGTAGCAAAGCCATAACTAGCTTGACAAACAGAAGCTGGCTCTGGATTCAGAAATAATAGTTGACGGCGTAAAATACCGTCATTATCCTCGATAAAATCGCTAAAACCAATGCGAGTTAGGGGAATTTCTGGTGGTGGAGCAATGCCCGTACGATCTATATTAGCATCACTACTTTTGCAAGTGGCAATAATGCGATCGCTTTTTTGTAAAAGTTTTGCTAATTGTGGATATTCCGATTCCACAGCAAAATCTCGATAAATATCTAAACCGATAACTTTTGCTTGGGATTTTTCTAATATATTTAATAGTTTATCTAAATTTTTATCTGATAGGGAACTACGTTTATAATCTTCTTGCTCTTGAATATCATTTTCGGTAATTTCAATTATTAATAAACGAGAATCTGGTTGTTCTTTAGGTCGCAATTTTATTATTTCATCAAATACTTTCAATTCTAAAGGTTCTAAAATTCCTAAAAATCTAGCTGCTACAATTACACTTGTTATTATTAAACTATTAATTCCGATATTTAAACCTAATTTTAATAATTGGTGCCGCTTTAATAAAGGTTTTTGATAAGATTTTTTTGAAGAAGCTGAAACTAAATTTTCCCAAGTTAAAGGTGCTTCTGCTGGATTTTGAAAAATAGTTGGCAACCAACTCGCACAGGGAAATTCTTGTTCTCGATACTGTAATTTTTCCCTTGCTTCTCTAACTGCTTGATAAAGATATAAACCATCAGAAAAAGCTTTAAGAAAATAGCGTAAAAATTCTGCTGCAACTTGATTAGCCACTGGCTCTCTCATTACTATGACTTGAGGAATACTCAAATCTGCTAGTTTCCAACCTAATCCTAAACCGTCACAAGAATTAAAAATTGCTAATTTTAATCCTTTAGTAATAACTTTTTTTAAACCAAATTTTAATTGTTCTAAAGTGAGGCTTTCTTTAGAATTTATTTTTATTTTTCCTTCGGTTTCAGTAATACTATGTCCAGCAAAAAATAAGACATCCCATCTATTATCCCAAAGCTGTTCATTTAATTCTTGAGGAGATGGTTCAACTAAAAACTTTATTTCTGCTTGAGGTAATTGTTGTAATATTTTTTTATCTTCTTCTAAATTAATTCCTTCAGAATCACCGAAGATAGCTAAAATTTTTACTTGATTTTGTGTTGGTAAAAAATCTATTTTAGGAGAACGTTTGTAATTACTAGGAAATAAACAAAATTCTGCATTAATATAGTCTTCAAAAAACTGCCAAAGATGCCAAGGAAGTTTTAAAATCTTTTCATCTTCAGCAGTAATAATTACTAAAATTTTCTGTTCAACTTGTAAATTAGTCCTGATTTGTCTTTCAATTTGTCTAAACTCAGGAGTATCTAACCAGGAATTAACAGCTTCTTTTAATTCTTGACTAATTTGAGCAATTTCTAATGAAGAAATATTAGTAATATCATCTTCTTCGATTTCAAAATCTAACTTATTACTAATTAACTTCTTTTCTTCTTGATAGTTACGTAATCCTAAATTGACATATATTGCGTTATATAATTTTTGCCAGCGTTGATAAAGATTTATAAGTTTTTCCGCTGATGGCAAGCTACCTGTAAATTGCAAAGGAGTTGAGCTATCTTGTTCCCAAAGTTGAGCAATTACTGTGGGATAACCTTCTTGATAATTTCCTTTTCCTAAATTTAATAATATTTGGTAATTTGTCATTTGTTATTAGCTAATAAACTTTTCTCTAATTACGGTTTCTTGATGGCGAATTTGAATAGTAAATGATTTACCTGATAACACTTTAAAATGTTTTAATTGAATATATTGGTCTTGTTGTTTTGATTTTACTGATTGAACTTCCTGTTCTAAATCTGATAATAATTTAAGCTGTATATTCTCTGGTAAATAACTATTTTTTAAAGGATATAATTGCACGCCAATACTAAGTTTATTTTCTGGCTCAGACTCTATTGTAATTCCTAAAACTAAATCATAACTACCAATTTTTATAATTTTACCTCGTTGAATAAGATTTTGATTAGATACAGTTGAACTACGAAAACTATAGGCAAGATTTCTTTGACTATCTAACAAACTATCTAAGGATTGCCAACTGGTTTCAAAAAGATTATTAAACCATTGACTGAGATTAATAATTTCAGAAATTATAGGATTAATTCTTTGTTGATAAAGAGAGTTACGCCAATTTGCATTAATTAATAAAGCTGCCCAATCTTGAAAAGATGCAATTAAGCGAGGGTTTTTTTCCTTAACTAAATTTGCTATTATTTCTTTTGCTTGTTGAGGAGCAAGAGTTGGTAAGGGGTTTATTACTGCTTGAGTGATTTCATGGGGCGATAGTTGACGCATAACCCACAAATAATTAAGCTCTTCTATTAATTCTTCACTATCTAAATTATAGGTGCGATCGCTCTTATTATAAATTCCTTTTTCTTTAAGTTGTTGATGGGTTGTATAACCCCAAATGGTGAGAAATTTTTCTTCGAGATTAATCTGCACAGCAAGATAATAATCTCCCATCCATTCAGGTATATCTATCCATTCTAAGGGTACAGAAAATTCACTGCGATCAATATTTTCTGTGGGAATTAAGATTAACCGCTTATCCTCTATAGTAATTGTAGTACCATTAACAAATTCCCAAATACTTGCTAAAGCATTTTGAGGAAAAGCAATGTCAGCTTCAGCAATGTACTCTTCTTGTAGCCAAGGTAAAATTGTTTCTAAACATATATGATTAAGATAACCATTCCAAGCACTAACAGGATTGGAATATTTTTGATTAATATTATTAACTGAGGCAAGTAGCTCTGAAGAAATTTCTAAATAAGTATGAGCAGGATTAGTAAATATCATCATTTTTTTATCAAATTAAAATAAATTTAAGAACAAGCATAATAATTTTGTAGCCACTCTTCTAAAATGGTAATTATCTGCTTATATTGATCTACGTTGGAAGTTAAGGAAATATGCCAATTTTCTTGACAGTATCTAGCTAATGTTAATAATAATATTTCTCTGGCTTTAGTCATGCGTCGTGAAACAGTATATTGTTTAATTTGTAAAGATTTAGCAATTTGACTTTGAGTAAGCCCTTGAGAATAATATTGGTTTAATAATTGTTGGGTTTGTTTGTCTAGTTGTGAAATAGTTTTAGTTAAAATATTATTAATTTGTAGCTGTTGTTGCTGAATTTTGTTAGCTTGCTCTTCGGCAATTATTTCACTCCATAAAGATTCATAATCAGATAATAATAACTCATCTTGAAGTTCTTTTGATGATTCTGAAGATATGGGTTGATTGAGAGAAACTAAATCAGGATAAAGATAATTACGAACTTGTTGAGCAACTTTAGTTAACCATTTTTTTAGTATTTCTGGTTGAATATTTTGATTTGAATCTTGTTGATATAGCTCAGTAATTTCTAACCACATTTGTTGCTCTGATTGAGAAGTATTAGGCACATAAACCTGTTGCAAATAATGCCATGCTAATTGATATTCTTGTCGAAGAATTGTAGATATTCCCATCGCTTGTAGAGCTTCATTAAAACGTTTTTTACTTATTTTGCGTAATAAAGCCCAATCCGAACAAAGGTCAATTTCTCGGCGTTGACGTAAAGTATCTTTAAGAATATTAGTAAAACTGATTTTAGCGTAGGCTTTTAAAGAAGAATTATATTCAGGATTAAAGCCTTTTAAAACTTTAGATATTTGTGCGATCGCAATTTGAAAACAATCCGATAATTGTTCGTTACTTTTACGAAAATATGGTTTCATTCCATAGGCACACCAATAACAAACTTCTTGTAAATATGCTAGAAAATGTAACTCAGCTAAATGATTATTTTGAGGTTGAGTTTGCCATATTTTATGCCAATAAAGAATTAAAAATTTTTCAGTTATTTTATTGTTATCTTCTTTTTGTATTTCCTGAATACATTTATTAATACTACGTTCTAATTTAGGTAAGATTACCCATTTACTAAAATCATCTGCTTCAAATTGAATAAAAGTAGAAAACTGCTCTCTTAACGTTTGACGAGATTGCATAATCTGTGAATACTATAAGTGAATGAAAAATATAACTAAGTATGAGGGAAGATGAGTTCTTTCATTAACCGTAACATTTTTAGCCGTTTTATTGAGGGTTTATTAGCAGAGGCTATTTTAGATTTTTCATAAAAAAATTAATTAAAAACATATAATATGGTATTAATTTATTAAATGGATTATTAGGAATGGATTTTTTAAAGCAAACGAAAGCTATTATATCGGTTGATAAAGGTGAAATATATTTTAATTATGACTAAAAAAAGAACAAAAATTATTAGAATTATTAACTTTATATTAATGGGAATAATCGCTGCTTTTGTCATTAATTTAACTACAATCGACAATTTATTTATCTTTAAACCTGTATCAGCATCTATTAAACAGCCAATAATTCAAGAAATTGCAACTCAGGATAATTTAATACAACAGGGTAGAGAAAGTTATCAGCAGGGTAAATTTCAAGAAGCATTAATATTTTGGCAACAAGCCTTAGAGACTTTTGAAACTCAAGAAGATAGTCTTCATCAAGCTATGGTTTTGGCTTATATTTCTTTAGCTTATCAACAATTAGGAATGTGGCCCCAGGCTGATAATACCTTATCCCAGAGTTTAAGTCTTTGGAAATATTCTCAAGTAACAGCAAAAAATCCCGAACAATCGTTAATTTTAGCTCAAATTCTTAATAGTCAAGGTAATTTTTATTTTAGTCAAGGTAAAACAGAAAATGCTCTCGAAAGTTGGCAACAAGCCTCAAAAATTTATAATAATACAAATGAAGTATCAAAAATAATTGGTAGTTTAATTAATGTCGCACAAGCTCAACAAGCTTTAGGATTCTATCATCAGGCAAGAAATACCCTAACCCAAGTAGAACAAAGATTAGAAACTGAATCTGATTTAAAGATTAAAAATATCGGTTTAATTAGTTTAGGAAAAATTTTACAAAAAATTGGAGATATAGAAAATTCTCAACGCATTTTAGAGGAAAGTCTGATAATAGCTAAAACCTTAAATTCATCCCAGTCAATTAGTGAAATTTTACTTGCTTTAGGAAATAATAGCCGAACAGAAAAACAATATTCACAAGCTTTAGATTTTTATCAACAAGCTGAAAAAAACGCTATTAATCCTCTCACAAAAGTTCAAGCACAACTCAATCAATTTAGTTTACTTATTGAAGCAAAAAAGATTAAAGATGCTCAAATTTTAATTCCTCAAATTCAATTAGAAATTAATCAATTAACTTCTAATCGCCGCACAATTTATGCTCAAATTAATTTTGCCCAAAGTTTAAGTAGATTCTGGCAATTAAATCAGCAAGATACCACTTTACCTTTAACTCTTGCTAACATTCTCAAAAACGCTCACCAACAAGCCCAAACACTACAAGATATTCATTCTCAAGCCTACGCCCTTGGCTATCTCGGTCAAATCTATGAGAAAAACTTACAATTTGCTCAAGCAGAAAAACTAACACAACAGGCATTATCCCTCACTGAAAAAATAGCCGCCCCAGAAATTGCCTATCAATGGCAATGGCAATTAGGCAGAATTGCGAAAGCTCAAGGTAAACTTGCTTTAGCCAAGGAAAATTATCAAGCTGCTTTTAAAAATCTTAAATCTATTCGTCAAGACTTAGTGGTGGTTAATTCAGATATTCAATTTTCTTTTCGGGAAAGTGTTGAACCTATTTATCGGGAATTAGTCGATATATTATTACAATCAGAAAAAGGAAAAAATATCGAACAAAATCAATTAAAACAAGCCCGTGAAGTCATAGAATCCCTTAAATTAGCAGAATTAAATAACTTTTTTCATTCTACTTGTCTAGAAGGTCAAACTGTTTCCCTTGATCGCATTACGGATAATAATGCAGCCATTATTTATCCTATTATTTTGCCAGATAGATTAGAAATTATCGTCAGTTTATCTCAACAAGAATTACGCCGATATACAACTCAGGTATCTCAATTAGAAATAGAAACCACTGTCGAAAAATTACGTTTTAATTTAGAAAAACCCTATAGCACTCCAGAAGGAAAACAATTAAGCCAACAAGTTTATCAATGGCTTATTGCACCAGTTTCTGAAAATTTACAAAAAAATAAAGTAACAACTTTAGTATTTATCTTAGACGGCGCATTACAAACTATTCCGATGGCTAGTTTATATGACGGTGAACAATATTTATTAGAAAATTATGCCATTAGTTTAGCTCCGAGTTTGCAATTAATTAACCCACAACCTCTAAAACAAAAAGTATTAAATACATTAGCAGCAGGAATTAGTGAAGCTCGTTTAGGATTTAGTTCTTTAGAAAATGTAAATCAGGAATTATCTACTATTAAAGCAGAACTTCCTAGTAAAATTTTAGTTAATCAAGACTTTACTACGACATCTTTACAACAACAAATAGAGTCATTTCCTTATACTATTATTCATTTAGCGACTCATGGTCAATTTAGTTCTAATGCCGATGAAACCTTTATTCTCGCTTGGGATCAAAAGATTTTAGTTAGTCAACTAGATAATTTAATTCGTAGTAATACAAATCTCGGCTCAGAAAATATTGAATTATTAGTTTTAAGTGCTTGCGAAACCGCAGCCGGAGATAAACGGGCAACGTTAGGGCTTGCTGGTATTGCACTTCAGGCTGGTGCGCGTAGTACCCTAGCATCTTTATGGAGTTTAGATGATGAGTCAGGGGCTTATTTGATGAGGGAATTTTATCGGGAATTGAGTAAGGAAAATATTAGTAAAGCCGAAGCACTCCGACAGGCGCAACTTAAACTATTAAAAGATCCAGATTATAGACATCCAGTGTATTGGGCTTCCTATATTCTTATGGGTAATTGGTTATAGTTTGATAGGTTACAGGAGTTTGAGTAATTTGTCCTTGATGGAAAATAAATTCACCGTAATCAACTAAATTATCAATTTCTATAAAGTTTAATAAAATCTCAGCCGTTAACCAAATTAATATTTTAGCAATTAACACTAGTTTAGACTAAAAAAAACATCAGAAAACAATTCAGCCAGTTTGACGCACCATAAAACTTTGATATAAAACTACGAATCATTATTATTATCTAACCAATCAATTAAATTATCCAGAAAATTAAAATCTAACAAAGCCTCACCTAAAGCCTCCAATTGTTCTAGGGATAAGGTTTCTACCTGCTGCTGCACTTGGGGGGATAACTTTCCTACTTTTCGTTGAAGCTGCTTGATGATTAACCCAGAAGCTTCTTCTTGTTTTCCTTCTTGCTTACCTTGAAGTAAACCAGTCTGTAAACCTTGTTGAATTCCTTGCTGTAAACCTTGCTCAATACCTCTTTTGAGTCCAATTTCTTCCCTTTCAGCCAATCTTTCCATATATATAGGTGACAGTTTCATAATTAATTCCTTATCCTCCTGCTCCAAATTTTCGCCTTGGTTCTTCTTTAACTCTAAGATAGCAAATAAACTTCTTACCAATTCGAGAATATTATCTCTATTGGGATGATTTTTCGGTAAGGCTTTAATCTCATCAATAGCATTTTCTTGTACCTTTCCCTTACCTAATACTCTTAACCATAACGTTTCTTGATTCACGGGTAACTGATGTATTACTACTATCCCTGCTCTGAGGTTTTCTGGTAATAAATATATCCCTAGCGGCCAATTTTCATTTGTTTCTGCCCTAAAACCTTTTAGTTTTTCTATTCCTAAAGTTGGGGTTAATATCCATAAAAAAGGTGATGATAAAGATATTTTCTCTTGAGTTTTCCTTTTTTCTCTCTTAATTGCTAATTCAACATCAAATAATTTACCCAAACATTCCTTAACTTGATGAATTTCTATGGGATTTCTAAATACTTCAAACAGAGTTATATTTTGCGCTAATTTTCCCAATAAACCTAAAGTATCAGCAGTTGTTGGTACTGGTTTATTAGGCTGAAAAAATACATCTATTTCCCTTCTTTGAGCCATAACATTCTCTCCAGAATTGGCTTCACCATATTCTTTGATTAATTCTGGCAGATACTCTTTGACAAATTCGTCATGAGGGAATTGGCTCATTTTTATTTGGCTTATATCTTGAGCATAATCATATCAGAAATTAGAGATATTTATCGAAAACTAATTATTCACCAAAATCTTTTACTTTAATTATTAAATTCATCTCAATTATCTTTCTTTGAGAACAGATTTATTTAAAAAAAACATAAACCTTTAAATGAGTTATTTTGAGAATTTTTTACTGGTAATCTAGCTGTTAAAATTACTCTGCCATCCGGTTTTGTTGTCCATCCCTGTGCTTCAACAATGATATTATTGTTAGAAGGCAAATTAATTGCTTGAGAATCTTTAGTAATATTTTGATTATCTAAAACATTTGGCGGTTCTATATCGTACCAAATTGTATCGCTAGTTAGAGGGTCTATAGGATTCGTCGGTAATCCACCTCGTCCTAAAATTAAAAATTCACTTTTACTGTAAGTTGAACTTCCTTCTCCCGAACAACCAGAAGCAATCAAACTCGTTGCATCAACAAAATTACTTGGTAATTGAATTAATCCCTGAGCAGGATCGATTTCTGGAGTATTAATCGAAACTACTCCATCTATACCAAATTCAGAACTAGCTGTAATATCGCTTAAAGGCGTTTCCTCTGGCTGAAAATTAATACCAAAAATACCTTGAGTAGTTATGTCAATGTTACCCCCTTGACCTTCAAAAGCATTGGCAGTGATATTACTATCTTCTTGGGGAAAAGCGAGAATAAACCTAGAATTAAGCTTAATATTACCACCATCGCCACCAGCTTCAGCCGTTCCTGCATTGGTTGAGATTTGACTGCCATTACGCAGTAATAATAAATTATCTATTTGTAAATCAAAATTTCCCCCTGTATCACTAGCAGTCGAAGTAGAAAGCAAACCATTATTAAGATTTAAAAGCTCAGTTGAGATTTTAATATTGCCACCTATTAAACCGAAGCTACTGGCAGAAATAAAAGCACCATCTTCCACAAATAATTTTTGAGTTTCAATTTCTAAATCTCCAGCCTTAGCCGTCGAACCTCGATTGGCTTGAACCGTTATTTCACTAAAAACTTTTTCTCCATCCAAAATACCACTACCACTAACTCGAATTGATTCGATGGCATTAATTGTCACTTTGCCTCCATCTCCCGCTCCAAAAGTATTGGCAGAAATAATACCGCCATCCGTAACCCGTAAATTTTTAGTATTAATCTGTAAATCACCTCCCGCACCTGTTAAGTCTGCACCAGCATCAGCTAAATCACGACTGCCTGTACTCGCTTCTAATCTACTGCCACGTTGACCATCAGCAGAAATGCCTATTACCTCTACCAAATCTGAAGCATTAATAACTAAATTACCTGCATCCCCTGTACTGAAAGCACTAACCCCAACTCTGCCCCCTTCACGAATTGATAACTTTTTGGTGTTGATTGTCAAACTACCAGCTTCTCCTGTTGAACCTGGATTGGCTTGAGCCGCAATACTACTACTTATAGCACCATCATCAGAGCGACCAACAACTTCTACCAATTCTGAAGCATTAATAACTAAATTACCTGCATTACCATTGGCTCTGGTACTTACAGAAATTTGAGAACCATCTAAAACTTGTAAACTACGAGTATTAATATTCAAATTTCCTGAATTTCCTGACGATTCTTCTAAACCAATAGCCGAAATTACACTAAAGCGATCTTGAAGTAAAATAGTATCAGCATCAATGGTTATATTGCCTCCTGCTTTTGTTCCATTGACAAGGGTAGTAATTTGACCTCGATTTTGCAGAATTAATTGCTGAGTTTTAATTCTAATATCACCGCCATCACCGACTAAATTATCATTATTAACTGCGGCTCTATTGAGCAAAATAGTATCTTGGGCAATAAGAGTAATATCACCAGCATCACCGGAAAAAGAATCACTGATAATAAAGGCATCATCAGTAAGAATAATATTTTCACGGGAATCAATCATAATATCGCCCGCATCACCCACAAAAAAAGTATCGTCAGTAAAAATTCGCTGAACTTTAATTGCACCTCCAGCAAGATTTAGATTAGGCTCATACTGATTAGTTATTAAAACTAAACCATTTGCTTGATCTGTAAATATGCCACCAATTGTAATATCAGCAGTAGTTGCAGTTGTATCTAAATCGGGCAATTCGGAAAACAAACCATTATCGCCTTGAATGCTTGGAAGTTCAATAGCATTAGTTCCCGCTCGAATATCAACAGTTGGTCTAGCACTACCATCAACTAAAATTGTGGTGTCATCAGATAGAGTAATTTTTTCAACCAAAGTATCACTGTTATCCGTATCTGCAACAATAATATTACCCGGAATATTAACGCTTCCACCTGCAAGAATATGTAAAGATGATCCCTGATAAGAATCAAAATTTACATCTCCCTGGGAACGAATAATTGGATCGTGAGGACTGTATAATTTTCCTAAACTATTATCTAATCTCTCAATCCGAAAATTCCCCCCACTCCAAAAATGAGCATCACCACCAACTTGATTATCAGAGCGTAAGATTAAATCTGCTCCTGCTATTAACCCACTTTCAGGATGATTAAGGGCAAAAATATCAATATTTGGAGCTTGAATTAATAAATTTTCCCCAGCAGCAGCAACCGAAGGATTATTTACCTCATCTCTAATCTGAATTTGTTCTCTGGCTTGAAGTTGTAAATTCTGTCCGGCAATAAGTTTACCTGTTAGATTCAGATTATCTCCATCCAGAATTAAATCTTTTCCAACTGATAAATTTCCGGTATTAACTATGGCTGAATCAGATATTTGGCTTCCATATTGCAGCCCTACAGGAACACTAATTTTTAATAAAGGTGTTGCTTGGGGGTTACTAGCACTGAATGCTAATTCTGGAGTAAATACAAAACTATCTGCTGTACTTGCTAAAAACGAACCTCCAATATCTAAACTTGCATTTTTGCCAAAAATAATCCCATTGGGATTAAGAAAAAACAAATTAGCATGACCTAATACTCCTAATTTGCCATTAATTTCTGATAAATTATTACCAGTTACTCGGCTAAAAATATTATTAATTCCTTGAGGATTAGCAAAATAAACTTGTTCTAAATTACCGATATTAAATTCTCTGAAACTATGAAAAAGATTGGTATTTCTAATTGCACCACCATCAATACGTTTAATTTCTACATCATTATAAATAATATGGGGAGTAACCTGAGAATTTTCTTTACCCAAAGTATTATCGGGGATTATTTGGGCAAATATTGAAATAGGAAAAAAGGCGATTAAGCAAGTTATCGTCAATGGGAGCGCAGTGTTTAATTGCCAAGCATAATAAGTTTTTGGGAATTGCTTAGACATAAATTTAGGCTAAAATCTTGCTGTAATTATAGCAAGATTTTCTTTTGTTTATTCAATAATTAACTATTGGCCTTGAACTTTTCTAGTTATAAATAGACAGCACTAGCTTATTTGTTGAAAATTTTGAGATTCTTGACTATCTAATAACCATTGCTGTTTTTCTAAAAGTTGTTTTTGTTTAAGAACATCCTGATCAATATTCAATAAATCCTCTGTGTCAGTTTGTGGTTGATTTAATCTTTTAATTTCTTCTTCTAACTGTTTTCTGCCTTGTTCAAAAAAACGTTCTGAATTGGTGGGAGTATATAATCCATTAATAGACTGTTGTAGTCGAGATGAAGATGGTAAAGATTGAGCCAAATTAAATGGAGAATAAAGTAAGTTATCACAAGGTAGAGCCAATATTATTGCAAAAATCAAAC
>CAYPSO010000089.1:0-18991 GCA_964413275.1 uncultured bacterium
TGGTTGCACTGGATTTTGGGAAGCTTCAGAGATACTATCTAGTTCTTGACTGAGTTGTGGCTGTTTAACAACAGTTTTCAAAATTTCATATTTTTTCGATTTATCCAATTCAACTTCATTGATTTCTTCAATTTCTTCGATTTCTTTTTCTATCAGTTGATTATTTTCCTTGACTAAATTTTTCTCAACTTTACCCAAAAATATATAGAAAAATATAATTAAGCCAGTACCAATAGCAATACATATAGCGGAGTTAATAATAAGATATTTCCGAGAAAATCGAACAATCTCAGAAATATCTTTAATAACAATAACTTTGCCTAAATTCTGATTATTTAGATCGCTCAAAGAGACAACAATAACCTGCAATTTTTGCTCATTGTTTATCAGAGTGAAATTGTTATCAGTCTTAGTTTCAGATTGATCGATAGCTTCAAATAAATTATCAGGAAAATTTTCTATAGTTGTATGAATAATAACAAAATTAGAAAAATCTTCCCAAGTTGATTGTCCATTGAGTTTTTGATTGGTTTTTTCCCATTGGCCACGATTGAGTAATTGTTTATATATTGTCACCATTAAATCAACATTAAACAATCTTTGAATACGTTGGGAAACACTTTCTAATTCAATTCCTAATTGACTATATCCTAGCAATTTTATTTCTTCTGAATTTTCTTGTAGTTTATCTTGAATTAAATCTTCAACTCTTTGGGCTATAAACTCTCCGCTTTCAGTGATTTTGTTTTCTTGTTGTTTGTACAAAACATAAATAAAAGTTCCTTCCAAAAACAAAATCGCTAATATTAGCAAACGCATAATCACTTTTCTGATGCCGTAGTTTCCTTTTTGATTTAACATTCTGTTATCTCATTATATTTGTATCTATCAATTATCTTTAGTTTGAATAAATAAAAAATATTTATTTATTCAACAATTATTGCAATTATCAAACTGTATGACATTAGTAAATATGCTGAATTTTTGAATTTATAAAATTTACAAAATCTTTATAAATTAGAAAGCACTCTAAACATCAAGATTTGTAAGAAAATAAATAATTTTGCATATTTTTGATGGGGATTTTTTGAGATATATATATAATCAAACATTGACTAATTTACCTGATTTTCAAGTGGCTGATCTCGATTTTTCTTGATTTAGTACATAAACATAATCATATCCATAAAGGGCATCCTTTGCTCCTAAACTTCGATCTCGATCTAAGATTGTACAAAGCCTCTGTATTCTTTAATCTTAAATCTTTAATCTTAAATTATCTTCTGAAATTATGAGAGTCAAAGGAATGTACCATGTGAACTGTAGTATTCTTTAAAAATTTAAATTTCATGGGACGAATAGAAGGTAAAGTTGCCATCATTACTGGTGCTGCATCTGGTATTGGAGCAGCTACAGCTCGCTTATTTGCAAGGGAAGGAGCTAAGGTTATTATTGCTGATATTCGTGAGCAAGCAGCCGAGGAAACAGCATTAAAAATTCGAGAGGATGGAGGCGATGTCATCGCTATTCCTACTGATGTAACAGATTCAGCGCAAGTCAAAGCTTTATTTGAACAAACTGTTTCTACCTACGGTAAACTGGATATCTTACACTGCAATGCAGGAGTTCTAATTCCTGATACTGTGGAAGCTACTTCTGAGGAAAGTTGGGACTTAACTGTATCTGTCAATTTGAAAGGAACTTATTTGTGTTGTCGCTACGGTATTCCTGAACTAAAAAAATCTGGTGGTGGCGCAGTTATTATTACTTCTTCCATCTCTGGCTTGCTAGGGGAAGAAATGCTGGCTTCTTATAACACTACTAAAGGCGCATTAATAAATATGACTCGTCATTTAGCCATTGAATACGCTGGTGATAGTATCCGGGTCAACTGTGTATGTCCTGGTTGGATTGATACTCCTTTTAATGATCCAATTTATGAAATGACCAATCTCAAAGAGGAATCTTTAGACGAAAGTATTCCCCTAGGAAGACAGGGTACACCGGAAGATATTGCTTATGCGGTGCTGTTTCTTGCCTCTGATGAAGCTTCCTACATTACAGGTCATGCACTTGTAGTGGATGGTGGGATTATGGCTCAATAGGATATGCAAGAGGCCCAAAATACTTATTTAGGGTTTGCTGAAAAAGTTGTCTGGTTAGGATGAGGAGTTAGTAGTGGTGGAAGCCCGCGACGACGAAAGAAGTCGGAACGTCTTTGAGATGTCACGGGGCTTACAAGGTGCGGAACCTGCGTCCGCACACAGCCCCTCCTCAAAGGACGCAAGCCGATAAGCAAGCGGTGCGACCTCGGCGAGGTTTCCTCGCAAGGCCAGCCGCACCAAGCGTATGCTAATTCCTTGAACTTTTATCAAAAAAATCCCTCTAAAAGCTAGAACATATCAGGGTTTTATGTTTATTCAGCAAGCCCTAATTATTATGACATTAGTAAATATGCTGATTTTTTGAATTTATAAAATTTACAAAAACTTTATTTTGAAGTTTCAGAAAAGGAGAATCGAAATGGGTAGTTATTATCGGAACGATTATTTAGAAATTCAGAAAAATTTTTTATTTGAAGATTATCCTAAAAATATTCCATTTTGGGAATCTTGGTTCAAAATTCAAAAATTAGATTTCAAAAATTATGGAAAAATAAAGTTTTGTTTTGTAGATAAATCAAGACAATCATTTAATTAAATAGAATTTTATTTATTAAGATTAAGCAAATGTTTTTTATAACAAAGATAACAGCTACAATTGCTTTGGGCTTATTAATTTCCATGCCTGCTTCAGCACAATCTTTAGTTCAACAATGGCAACAGGGATTAAAAGGAACTAAACTTACATCCTACTCAGGTTCTGTAATTAATTCTAATAGTACCTTAACTGTAATTAATTTTTGTCATAATGGCCGCTATAGCTATTATAAAGAGGGTAGTTGGTCTGTTCCGGGTACTGCGGGTGGAGCTTCTAATAGAACAATTTTTGGTCGTTGGGATATACAGCAAAATGGTAATCAATTTTTATTAGTATATGTTACCGATCAAGGTGAAAAAGGGTTTTTTCCTATTTATTTACAGAATAATGGCCAAGTTAATATTGGTGGTACTCCATTTGCTGTCCAACAAGGTGGGGCTGGTTGTTAGTTAAAGTGGGCAAAAGCCCACCCTAAAATTAATTTATTTTTTCTTTATTTTGTAATCGTCCAAAAAGGAATACTTTGACTAGGATTAATTTTTACTCCTTCTATACCTTGTTGAGCAAAAATATATTCTTTAGTTTGCCACAAGGGAATATAAGGTACATCTTTGGCTAAAATATCCTGAATTTGAGCAAAAATTGCTTTACGCTTTTCTGGATTTTGTTCTTTTCTTTGCTGAGAAATTAATTGATTCATCTCCTCGTTATAATAAAATGAACCTTGACTTTGAGCGCCTCCACTTTCGCAACCTTTATCGACAGAGCCTTTAGCACAATCTAAAAAGGGTTGAATATAATTATCAGCGTCGAGAAAATCAGGATACCAGTTAGCTAAAAATGAGGGATAAATACCTTTAGCTAGGTTACTAAAAGCTGTTGCACCTTCCACTGCATTAGGTTGCAATTGTAAAGCGCCGGCAAACTCTTTTTCGGCAGAAGCTTTAAGGGTAGCTGTAACTAAGGCACGGGTAGTTGAGCTTGAGGGATACCAAATTTCGACGATGACAGGATTAGTCTCAGAAAAACCAGCTTCTTTAATTAATTGTTTTGCCTTTTCAATGTCGGCATCTCCATATTTTTCTTGAAAAGTTGGTTTATAGCTATCAAAAGGTGTAGGAATTAAACTATAAAGGGGTTCAGCTTGTCCTTGTAGCACCCTAGTATTAATTAAAGCACGATCTATGGTAGCGGCGATCGCCTGTCTGACTTTAACATTATCCAAGGGTTTCTGATTGCGATTTAAAGCTAAATAATTAACCACAGTACCCGGAGCTTCTACAACTTGACCTTTACCTTGGGAAGCCCCATCTAACAAACTTTTAATTTGATCGGGATCTAAAGATTGATAGGCAACATCAATTGCACCAGTACGAAATCCATTATATAGGTTAGCAGAATTTCCCGAATAAATCTGCATATCCACCCCTTGATTAGCAGGTTTTTCTCCCCAATAATTCTCAAATACTTCTAAACTAATAGAATCACTGCCGGAAGTCGCTAATTTATAGGGGCCAGTACCCACAAATGTATTAGGATTAAACTTACTCTCGCCTATTTGATAGGCTTGAGGGGAAACTGCACAAGTACCAGTAAAAGCGAGTAAAGAAGTAAAAGCAGAAAAGGGTTGTTTGAGTTTAATGGTAATTTCATATTCCCCACTGGCGGATACTGAAGCTACTGTATCTGCCAATAAAAAGGAAGGTTTACCGCCATTTTCCATAAAACGTTTCAGGGAAAATGCCATAGCCTCAGCGTTAAATGGTGTACCATCATGAAAAGTAACCCCTTGACGGAGAGGAATTGTATAGGTTAGCCCATCTTCGCTGATTTTGGGCATTTCTGTAGCTAATAAAGGTTTTAAATTCGTTGTTCCGAGTTCATAGGTATAAAGGGTATCGCTGAGATTATAAATAACATTTAATCCTGCAATTTCATAACTATCGGCGGGATCTAATGTTCGGGGTTTAAGAGTAGTTCCTACAGTAATACGAAGGTTATTATTTGTAGTTGCAGTATTTGTTTGATTGCTTTGATTATTATTACAAGCTACAGTTAGGGTAAAACAGAGAAAAAATAAACAAATATATTTGAGGAAATTGGGCCACGGGTGTCTAAACATAGTTATCAATATATCTAAAGATCATAAAGATTATAGTAGGGTTAATGGCTCTTAACCTCTAGTAAAAGTAAAAAGTTAGTTATTCAACAAAAAATAGGTGTTTTAAAATTATTAAAAAGTGATTGCAAAATAATTTATTGATTAAGTAAAAGTTAAAATATATCTAAGATATATAAATTAATCTTAACCTAATTAATACAAAGTTTAAATAAAATTTAATCAAAATTTAATCAAAATTTATTTTTCAAAATTTATCGTAACTTAGGGCTAAGAAATAATCATCTAATAATCATTAGTTATTTTCAATTAAAAATCTTGAAAATTGTGGAGTAGAAATTATTATTTAAAAACTTCTACTATAAAAGTTTTTGGCTCAAAAATATTAAGTTCAAAAATCTTAAACAAAAGTTTACTCAAGGTTAATTATAAATAGCCATAATAAATAAGTTGTAAAACATGCTCATAGGATAATTCAGGTAAAACAATGAATACAAATAAATTAAAAATAGGCGGAATAATTACAGCAATAGCCACAACAATAACTTTAGCAATACCCGCAGTACAATCTCAAAGTACTCCCCTAATCAAAATTGACGGTTCAAGTACAGTTTTCCCCATTACTGAAGCAGTGGCTGAAGAGTTTCAAGCATTAAAAAAAGGTGCTGTTAGAGTTACCGTTGGTATTTCTGGTACTGGTGGAGGTTTCAAAAAATTCTGCGGCGATAATGCTTCTGTTAGAACTGATATTTCTGATGCTTCTCGTCCCATCAGTACAGAGGAAATTCAAGCTTGTAAGGCTTCCGGGGTAGAATTTATTGAGTTACCCATAGCCTATGATGCGCTTACCGTTGTGGTCAATAAAGCCAATACTAAAGTCAATCAATTAACGGTGGCTGAATTACAGAAAATGTGGTCAAAAAATTCCCAAAATAGTGGAATTAAAAATTGGAATCAGATTAATTCCAGTTTACCGGCTACAGCCTTTAAACTTTATGGCCCTGGTTTAGATTCGGGTACTTATGATTATTTCAAAGAAGTTATTATCGGCAAAGATAACGACATTAGAAATGATTTTACCCCCAGTGAAGATGATAACGTTTTAGTGCAAGGGGTGGCCAGAGAAGCTAATGGTCTTGGTTATTTTGGTTTTTCCTATTATGAGGAAAATCAGGATAAATTAAAGGCTGTGGCCATTGTTAATCCTAACACTGGAAAGGCTGTTTTACCTTCTGCGGCCCATGTTAATGATGGCAGCTATGCACCATTATCCCGTCCCATTTACATCTACGTTAATAAAGCTTCTCTTAACAAGGCTGAGGTTAAAGATTTTGTCGATTTTTATCTAAAAAATGCAGCTAAATTGTCCGCAGAAGTTGGTTATGTGGCTTTACCAGCGGCTGATTATACTAAAGCTCAGACACGTTTTGCGAATCGTCAAGTGGGAAGAGTTCCTCTAAGAGCCGGATTATAAAATATACTGCTATTTAGAAATCGAAGGTCTGAGGGATTTTCGATTTCTAAATTTTTTAGTTTTTCTGTTCAATGATTTTTTGCGGGTTTATATTTACCCTTCGTTTTATATTTGCTCTTCCTTATGTTTTGTTTGCCATAAAAAAATAATGACTCAACGACAATTATCTTTAGTTTTGAGTAAAAAGTTATCTCCTAAATTAATTCGTAATCTCAAGGAAAAGGCGATCGAAATATTATTGTTTCTGGCTGCTTGTTCTTCAGTTGCTACCACCGTGGCAATTATGTTTCTTTTGATCGAAGAATCTTGGTTATTTTTTCAGCAAGTATCTATTTTTGAGTTTTTAACTGCTACTGAATGGAGTCCTTTGTTTGCTGAACCCCGTTATGGTATTCTCCCTTTATTGTCAGGAACTATTGTCACTTCGGCGATCGCCCTTTTTGTTGCTATTCCTTTAGGTACAATTGCTGCTATCTATTTGAGTGAATTTGCTGAATCAAAAGTCAGAGAAGTAGTCAAACCTTTGTTGGAATTATTAGCCGCTATTCCTACAGTAGTTTACGGTTATTTTGCCCTTTTATTTGTCACACCTTTCCTGCAAGAAATATTCCCAACTTTACCTGGTTTTAATATGTTAAGTGCTGGATTAGTGATGGGTTTAATGATTACTCCTTTTGTAAGTTCCCTCAGTGAAGATGCGATGCGGGCTGTACCTATTTCTTTGAGAGAAGGTTCTACAGCCACGGGAGCGACAAAGTTACAAACAGCCTTAAATGTGGTGTTTCCCTCCGCCATATCAGGGATTAGCTCATCCTATATTTTAGGAGCTTCCCGGGCGGTGGGGGAAACGATGATTGTGGCGATCGCAGCTGGCCTACAACCCAACCTAACCTTAAATCCCTTCAGTCAGGGGGCAACCATTACCGCCTATATTGTGCAAGTCAGTCTGGGTGATGTTCCCAGAGGCACAATTGAATATGAAACCATTTTTGCGGCGGGTTTAACCCTAGTTTTAATGACTCTCATCCTCAACATTATCGGTTATTACCTCGCTAAACGTTACCGAGAAATTTATTAAGAAAGCTTGATCCCCCCTAACCCCCCTTATTAAGAAAGCTTGATCCCCCCTAACCCCCCTTATTAAGGGGGGAAATATAAAGAGGTCTATTAAACAAATGTCAAATGTAGCCATCACAAATTTAGTAGCAATTAGAAGTAACATTAAACGTCGTCAACTGTTCAGTCAGATATTTGCCATAGTTGGTTTAGTGGTTATCCTAGCCGCTATTTTAATTTTATTAGCACTGACTTTAAGAATGTTCCTTGACGGTGCATCCCGTTTTAGCCTAGAGTTCTTTACCAGTTTTCCCAGTCGTAGGCCAGAAAATGCGGGAATCTTATCAGCATGGGTGGGAACAAGTTTAGTAATGTTAGTAACGGCCTTTGCAGCCGTCCCCGTAGGAGTAGCCGCCGGCATCTACCTAGAAGAATACGCCCGCAAAAACCTGATTTCAGAAATTATTGAAATTAATGTGACCAATTTAGCCGGTGTTCCTTCGATTATTTATGGACTTTTGGCTTTGGGGTTTTTTGTTTATCAATTTTCCTTGGGTGAAAGCGTTTTAACTGCGGGGTTGACCTTAGCTTTATTGATTTTGCCGGTGGTAATTGTGACCACAAGGGAGTCCATTCGCGCTATTCCTAATAGTCTTCGGGAGGCCGCCTATGCGATGGGGGCAACGAAATGGCAAGTAATTCAAGACCATATTCTCCCCTACTCCTTCGGTAGTATTTTAACGGGAATTATCATCGCCTTATCAAGGGCGATCGGGGAAACTGCCCCTTTAATTACCATTGGAGCTTTAACTTTTATTGCTTTTTTACCCGACTCCCCGATCAAATCAGAATTTCCCTTTAT
The DNA here is from genome assembly GCA_964413275.1 of uncultured bacterium. GTDB lineage: Bacteria > Cyanobacteriota > Cyanobacteriia > Cyanobacteriales > JAABRE01 > JAABRE01. The sequence continues at coordinate 8,212 of CAYPSO010000089.1, forward strand.
CTCCTTGGAATGGATTAAAGCACCTTTTACGGTTATGCCCATTCAAATGTTTAACTGGGTATCTCGCCCCCAAGCTGAATTTCATATCAATGCAGCTGCTGCTGGGGCAGTTTTAATTTTTATGACCTTGGGTATGAATGCCCTCGCTATTTATTTACGTTATACTTTGCGCAAAGGAATCAAATGGTAGAACAATTAGAAAAAGCGCTCGAATTTAGTCCATCGGCTGAAGTAAAACACCTTGATTTTTACTATGGTGGCTTCCATGCTATTAAAAATGCCAATTTTGACGTCCCCGAAAAGAATGTAACATCTTTAATTGGTCCGTCTGGTTGTGGTAAAACTACCCTACTTCGTTGTTTTAACCGTATGCATGATCTTTACCCCGGTAATCGTTATCAGGGTGGAATTTTAATGAATGGAATCAATATTTTAGCCAAAGATGTTGACCCCATTGAAGTTAGAATGCGCATTAGCATGGTGTTTCAAAAACCGAACCCGTTTCCTAAGTCTATTTATGAAAACGTAGCCTATGGTTTACGAGTTAGGGGCGAAAATTCCCGTGCTGTACTTGATGAAAAAATAGAAAATGCCTTGCGCAATGCAGCCCTGTGGGATGAAGTCAAGGACCGCTTGAAGGAATCGGCTTATGATCTGTCCGGTGGCCAACAACAGCGTTTATGTATTGCCAGAGCGTTAGTTACTGAACCAGAAATTGTTTTATTCGACGAACCAACTTCTGCACTAGATCCCATTGCTACTAGAAGTATAGAAGAATTAATGACTAATCTGAAAGAAAAGGTGACTATTTTGATTGTTACTCATAGTATGCAGCAAGCTGCTCGATTTTCTGACTATACTGCTTTTATGTATCTTGGAGAATTATTAGAGTTTAACAAGACTGTAACGATGTTCTCTCATCCTTCCCATGAAAAAACTCAAGAATATCTCAGTGGTAAAATCGGCTAATTATAAATAAGGCTCGGTATTCCCTACTTTACTTTTTTTAAGAAATGTCCATAAATAAGATCATTAAAGCTAGATTCAAATGTAGGGTGCGTCAGACAGATAAATTATTGATAAATTCCCATTACTGAAAAATCTAACGCACCCTACTGGACTGTTTCAACTAAAATAGGGCAATAGAATTTTGATTGTCTTTATGATTTGGTGGGCATTGCCCACCTACTAATGCACACTTTTAACTGAAACAGTCCACTACAGCGATTGTAATTTAAGATTCAATATCAACAGAAGCAATTACTTCGTCTAAAATTTCTGCCGCTTGATTAATCTCTGACTCGGAAACAATTAAAGGAGGAACAAAACGTAATACTTTTGGCCCAGCAGGAGCTATTAATAAACCTTTATCCATGGCTGCATTCACAATATCAATAGAAGTTAATTCAATATCTCCATTAATTTCCATGCCGTTGATTAAACCCCAACCCCTAACATCGGTAAATAATTTAGGATATTTAGTGGCAATGGCTCTTAATCTAGTTCTGAGTTGTTCGCCTCTTGCTTGTACATTGTGTAAAATATTATCGGATTCTATGGTTTTTAAAACAGTTAAAGCTGCCGCACAAACAAAAGGATTACCGCCAAAGGTACTAGCATGATTTCCGGGTTCAAATACATCGCAAAAATCTTTACACATCATCGCACCGATGGGAATACCACCAGCTAAACCTTTAGCACTGGTAAAGATGTCAGGCTCAACACCCAAGTTTTCATATCCCCAGAGTTTACCAGTACGTCCAACTCCTACCTGTACTTCATCAAAAACTAATAAAATGCTATTTTCATCACAAATCTTTCTTAACTTGAGAAAATATTCTAATTCTCCCGGACGCACACCACCCTCACCCTGTAAGGGTTCTAGCATAATTGCAGCTACCCGACGATTACCTTCGTCAATATCTGCGATCGCATTTTCAATGGCTTCAATGTCATTATAGGGAACATACTCAAACCCCGGTACTAAGGGTTCAAAATATTTTTGATACTTAGGTTGTCCAGTGGCAGTAATAGTTGCTAAGGTACGACCATGAAAACTAGCTTTAGCAGTTAAAATTACGGGTTGTTCTAAAAATTCTTGTACGGTATGGGCATATTTACGGACTAATTTAATAGCTGCTTCATTGGCTTCTGCGCCAGAATTACAGAAAAACACTTTATCAGCACAGGAATGCTCAACAATCCATTGAGCTAACTCTCCTTGTTCGGGAATGTAATATAAATTAGAAACATGATGTAATTTTTGAATTTGATCTGTTACTACTTTAATTAAGGCAGGATGACCATGACCTAAAGTACAAGTAGCAATACCAGCGACAAAATCTAAATATTCCTTTCCTTCAGTATCCCAAAGATTACAGCCTTCTCCTTTGGCAATGGCAATGGGAAAACGGCCGTAGGTATTCATCACATAAGTGTTGAATTGATCTCGATCAAAATTTGACTGAGTAGGAGGATTTTCTATTAAAGTTGAATTACTCACAATTGACTCCTGAATAAATAATATCTCTTGGCAATGTTAACCAACATTTTAATGAAACTGGGTTCTGTTTGGATCTAAGAAATATCTGTAATTCTATATATTCTGAATTAATGAGGCGAAAAAAATTTGTACACCATTGAACAAAAATACCAACGACTAAAACAACAGTTGATTTTTGGCATTATTTTATTGGTTAGTATTTTTATATTTGGTACAATTTGGTATCGGGTCATAGAAGGTTGGCCTCTGTCTGATGCGGCTTATATGACCATTATTACCTTATCAACTGTGGGTTTTGGAGAAATTCATCCCCTTGGACAAAGATCCCGCCTTTTTACCAGTGGTTTAATTTTAATGGGATTATTTACCATTGGTTATATTGTAAATCGCTTTACAGAAGCTATAATTCAAGGGTATTTTCAACAAAGAATTAAGTTAAATCAAGAAAAAAAATTGATTGAAAGTCTCTCTAAACATTATATTGTCTGTGGATACGGTCGTACAGGTCGTCAAGTTGCGGTAGAATTTCAAGCAGAAGGTATTCCTTTTGTAATTATTGATACTGAATTAGAACGTATAGAAAAAGCCAAACAACTTGGTTACATTGTTTTTGAAGGAGATGCTACTTTAGATGAGTCTTTATTAGCCGTTCAAATTGAACAAGCTGTGTGTTTAGTGGCAGCCCTACGCTCTGACGCTGATAATCTTTATACTATCCTGTCGGCTAAAACCCTCAATCCCACCATTAGAGCTATAGCTCGTGCCAGTACAGAAGAAGCAGTCCAAAAAATGCAGCGTGCTGGGGCAGATGCGGTAATTTCACCTTATATTACAGGGGGCAGACGTTTAGCGGCGGCGGCTCTGAGGCCACAGGTAATGGATTTTGTGGATGGTATTTTAACAGGTAGTGAAAGGGAATATTATTTAGAAGAATTTAAAATTGACTCAGAAAATTGTCCTTTTGTCAATCAAACTTTAAGCGAAGCCAGATTGAGATCCCAATCAGGAGCATTAGTTTTAGCCATTCGTCGCAGTGATGGTCATCTCATGCCCGGGCCCATGGGCGATACTCTATTATTAGCAGGAGATTCCCTGATTTGTATGGGAACAGCAGAACAATTACGCAATTTAAACAGAATTTTAGGGCCGATTAATGATAGTAGTCTTCGTCTTCCTAAACTTAAATAGTGATTGTCAGTAGTCAGTATTTGTGAATTTAGTCTAAGAGAATAGTAAAGGTATTATTGATATTATCTTTTATGAACTTCAACGTTCAATTTTTTGCGGAAAGTTAGGAACTAATATAGATTTTTCTAATTCTCCCTGAGCATTGTAAAATGTTAAATAACCTGTTTCATTACAAATCCAAACTTCAACAGCTTGTGCTTCTAAATATAAATTTATTTTGTTTAAAATTTCTTCTTTTGTATTACCTTCTGATTTAACTTCTACACAAATTTCAGGGGCAATAGAGGCAGAAGTTTCATTTTTAATTTGACTAAATCTTTGCTCTGAACACCAGACTACATCGGCTACTTTAACCCCATCTAAAGTATCAATAGCACATTCGGGCATAACTTCTCCTGAGTTTAATAAAGATGCTAATAAACGTTGAATTCTACCTTGATAAAATGAATGTTTAATTTTAACTGGACTCATTACAATTTGACCCCATTTATTCAATTCGATTTTAAAAGGTAAATCCTGTAATTGTTTATGTTCGCAAACTTCCTGCCATTCCATATTTATAGTTAATAATAATTATTAAATTGTTTTGTGATAGCTTTTGGCAAATAACCAATAACCAATAACCAATAACAAAATTAATTAATTTAGCTTTCTTTTTTCTCCCTGATAACGTAAATATTCAGCAACTGCTGCTAAAAAACCAGAACTTAAAATAAGTAATACACTTAAAGCATTAACATCTGGTTTTACCCCTGTACGAATACGACTAAAAATTTCCATAGGTAGAGTAGTTGAACCTGCACCGGCCGTAAAACTAGCTATTAAAAAATCATCTAAACTTAAGACAAATGATAACAAACAACCAGCAATAATTGCAGGAGTTAATTGGGGTAAAATAACCTGCATAAAAGCTTGTATTGGTGTTGCGCCTAAATCTAAAGCCGCTTCTTCTAAATTAGGATCGAGTAAAGTTAATCGAGAAGAAACAACAATCGCCACATAAGCTAAACAAAAAACTATATGAGCCGCTATAATCGTCCAAATACTTAAGGGAATACCAATAACAGCTAAGAATATTAAAGTAGCAACTGCGATCGCAATATCAGGAATAATTAAGGGTAAATAGGACATTCCCCGATACAAATTTTTTCCCGGAAAACGATAATGGGCAAGTCCCACAGCCATCATTGTTCCTAAAATAGCCGAAATTAATACAGAGATAAAAGCAACTATTAAACTATTTTTTAAAGCTTGAAAAATACGAACATCTTGCCATAATTTTTCATACCAATTTAAAGTAAAACCAGACCAACCTGAACTATAAGCAGAGTCATTAAAACTATAAAAAGTTAGTACAAAAATAGGTAGGTACATAAAAAAAAACATTACTAGAGAAAAAAGTAACTGCCAAGAAATAGTTTTTTTATTGGTCATTTGTTATTTATGTCTAATGACTATTAATTATTAACCACGAACCACGAACTATTAAAAGTAGGTGTTATTTTCTCCCAAAATATCAAGAGTTAACACCTACTACAAATTATTTATTTCGTTTTTCCTTGTCCCGGAGACGACGATTGCGCCATTCAATAGTGGTTAAGTATAAAACCCCTCCACTAACGAGAATAAGTAAGCCGAAGGCAGCAATAACAAGATAATTGAGTAAAAAAGTAGTTTCCACAATCTTATCTTTATTTAGAAACCGTCACGTCCCCAGACTACCATAGCAATCGACCAAGTGAACAAAGCTAAAACTGTTGCCCAGCCTAATGTCAGAATATCCATTTATTTACCCAAAATAATCATTATTAAACAACTATACAGATTATCATAACCGTTTACTGTACACTGAAATAGAAGTAAATATGTTTAATTATGAGTTGGCAACGTCCCGATAGGCGTGAATTTAACCAATTACGTCCAATTAGATTTGAATTAGATTATACTCGCTATGCTTCTGCCTCTGTACTAGCTCATTCAGGAGACACCAAAGTTTTATGTAATGTTACTATTACTCAAGGAGTTCCCCGATTTTTATTAAATAGTGGTCAAGGATGGCTAACTGCGGAGTATCGGATGTTACCATGTGCGACTCAAGAGCGTAATCATAGAGAGTTTATGAGACTTGGAGGCCGTACTCAGGAAATTCAACGCTTAATTGGACGTAGTTTAAGGGCTGCGGTTGATTTAACTGCCATAGGTGAACGTACTATTACCATTGATGCTGATGTACTACAAGCTGATGCAGGCACTCGTACAATCTCTATTACTGGAGGCTATGTTGCTTTAGCTTTAGCTTTAAAGAGATTGGTAGCCCAGGGAGATTTAAGCCAATCTCCTTTAATTACCCAAATTGCTGCTGTTTCTGTGGGTTTACTTCAAGGCAAACCATTTTTAGATTTAAACTATCCTGAAGATGTTGCTGCTGATGTAGATTTTAATGTAGTTATGAATAAGAAAATGGAATTAATTGAAGTTCAAGGTACAGCAGAATCAGGGAGTTATACTCGCAATCAACTTAATCAATTGTTAGATTTAGCAGAAGCGGGAATAAAGCAATTATTTGCCGCCCAAAGTCAAGCTTTAGGGCAATAATTCTGTTTTGGGAGGGAATTTTGCACGGTAAAGATATTAAAAAAAGATTAAGAATACTAATTCATGAAGCTGAAGAAATCGAGCCAAAATTAGCCCGAAAGTTAGATGATATTAATCATTGGCTCAAAGGACTTAAACCCGGTTCTCTTACCAGTAAAAAACTATTATGCGATTTTCTGTTACAATTAATTAGAGATAGTGAAATTTGGTTAGCTTTAAAAACATTGCCTCCCGAAAAAATCGAAACAGAATTATTAACAAAAATGACCCCTACCCAAAAATATTGGTATCAAGTTCTTTTCCCCAAATGGTTGGAAATAAATGACGATCATATATATATTTGGAGGCAAAAATTAATGACAGGAGAATTTCAACAAGAAGATGAAGAATTATTAAATAATTTAGCTAAAGATATTGTTAGTCGAGGCGGTAGTGTTTATCGTCGTTATGTTGCAGATTTATCTATGGCTACTGACCTAATTGTTAGTCATCGTCAGCAACGTCCAATCTGTCTTCAGGTTACAACTTTAGCAGAAAAATATTATTCTGAAAAGCTAGAAAAATGGCATGAAACTATGGAATTATGGAAAATTGAACGAGGTATTTTTGTGAGTTATAACCCTAGTGAAGAAAATGCAATTCAGAGATTAATAAATATCACTTTGTGGAGTAGCGATCAAATCAAAGAAGGTACTTATAAAGCTATAAATTGTTAATTTTTTTATTAATCGAGGACTAATTTATTAATGAGAATGACAACCCAATTTCTAACAGAACATAGATTGCAAAGAGCATTAAAAGCCTTAGAATTAGAAAAAACTATACAGCGTGATTGGCTTGAACATGGCATAGATTTTGTTAATTTATATATTGAAGATGTTGAAGGAAATTGGTTAGATAGTTGGGATGAAGAAGAAGATAATAATATTTGGTTTGAAGTCTCTCAAGGTTTAAAAGATAACTTTAACCAAGATTGGCAAGAGATTGATGCTGTTTTTGATGATAGTCAAAGAAAACAGATATATCAATTACTCACTAAATATGAAGAACCAGAAACAGAAAAACTTAACATTGTCAAAACGATAAGTTTAGAAAGTAATTTAGTTGGACTATTAGTATTTTTTCAAAGGGATTTGGAAGACAAATTTAGTATTGTTTTCCAATTATATCCTCTTGAAAAAAATACTTTGCCGGTAAATACCAAATTATCTTTGTTAGATGAAAAAGGAAATTTAGGACAGCCTTTTGTAACTTCAAAAGAAGGAGATAGTTACCTAGAAATTAAATTTTTCAAAGCAACTATAGGTACTCGTTTTAAAATTGAAGTTAATCTTGAAGAAATAACCATGACAGAAGGTTTTATTCTCTAAGAAAAATTGTCAGAGCAAAAGCAATTCATGAACAATATTTATTTTAATTTTGTTTCTATTGGTGGTGGTTTAGCTGATACACTATACAAAATAGATGCGCTTTATGGTTTAGGAGAATTTTTAGGATTTAAGTATGCTTTTTCTCCATTACAAGCCAAAAGAAGTTCTGATTCGATTTTAAATGATTTAGGTATTAATAATGGTTTACAAAATTCAACTGATGTTACTAGCAATATCAAAAGAAATTGTAAACAAATTGAACTCAAATTGCCTAATGAAATAATTATAAAATCACAATCAATTGATGAAATCAAAGATTTTGTTTTTGCCAATTTAAAACCTAATAATTCTCAAGATTATTATTTATCTATAAATAGTTTTCATCAGAAAAAACGGGCTATGTGGCATTTACGAATTTTACTGAGAAAAGCTGGATTATCAAAAATTTTTCTTAGGGAAAAAATAAATATTATTGATAATTATAATCATGTTATAAGTCAAAAGATAAACACTAAAAAAAAATTAGAGCTTTCTAAAAAAATAAAAATTTTTATTCATATTAGAAGAGGTGATACTTATTGCTTCAAGTTAAGTGATGGTAGATTGGTTTCATCTTGGGGACATTTTCAAAAATTCTCTAATAAACCTAATCAACCTAATCAACCAATATTGGTTGATTCTGTTCAAGAATGTCCTTATATACAAATAGATAATCAAAGTTATTTAGATATAATTATCGGTTTAATTAATGAATTTGGTGCTGAAAAATTAGATATAACTATTGCTTCAGATGGTTATTATAGAGGAATTGAACGTATTTTACAATTTTCTGAGGAGTTACAGCTTAATCAAGAACAAATTACTGAAGTAAGAAATTTGACTAATATACTTGAACAACAATTTATCAATGATTTTAGAAACTATGCAAATAAATTGCTTATAGGAGAATCACAAAACCAACTCTTAGAAACAATAAATGAAATTGTTACCTCAGATGTTATTCTTTCTCCTATCGGTGGCTTTGTTGCTGCTATTCATGAATATTTTTCCCCAATAGAAAAGCAAAAATTGATTATTTTAGGTAATAAAATTCCTTTTTATTTATCTCAAATTGAACATTGCCAACATAAGTTTTTTCTATGGAATCCAAAACAACAAGATTATTTAGAAATACTTAACTGGTTGATTCAAGAAATCAAAAAAACTCAGAAAATAGAAAAAGAGGGCTTAGTATTTAAAACAAAACCCTAATAATTTTCATCTCAAATTTGTAATTATTTTTGTATTAGTTTTTCTAATTAGCTCCAAATTGTTCTTTTAAAACATCGTTATTATCGTCAGCGATGGTTGCTACTAAAGTAATAGCACGGGATATTTCCCCCGGCGAAAGTTCGGCTACGGTACGTTGACATACTACGATAACTTGATTATTAACTATGGCAAAACAAGTTTCAAAAGTCTCTGACCAATTCATCTCTAATAATCTATGCATTAATCCAGTTTCATCCTTGGCAGGTAAACTTAAAACCGGAGACCAAACTGTTAATAAATCTTCTTCCGTTTCTCCTGTTAGTTGCACAAAAACTTCGACACTACCATATTGAAATTTCCACAAATAAGCATCTTCACTGTGTTTTACCATCGCACTACTATTTTCTTCTAGGCTAGATATGACAGTTTCAATGACTTCTTGATAAGTGCTACCTTCTGTAATTAATTCTTCAGCAGTGGTAATGTCCATTTCTGATAAACTCATAGATATATCTCCTTACAAATACTATCTTTACCTTAACAGTTAAAGTAACTGCCTTCACAAAGTGGCACTGGGCGATACGCCTGTTATCTTAGAAAGTCTATATTAATAACTAAGAATTAAAATGAAACAATTACCTATTCCTAATTTTTTTAATTATAAAAAGGTAGGAGAAATTTGGCAAGTTCCCTATCAACAAAGAGCAACAGAAGCAAAAATATGGGCTAATCAACACAATATTCAGCCTGCAAACACAGATAAAACTCGTATTTGTTTGTTATTAATTGATGTACAGAATACTTTTTGTATTCCGGGTTTTGAATTATTTGTTGGTGGTAAATCTGGTAATGGTGCGGTAGAAGATAATATTCGTTTATGTGAGTTTATCTATCGTAATTTAGGCATAATTACAGAAATTATAGCGACTATGGATACTCACACAGCTATGCAAATTTTCCATCCTATTTTTTGGGTTAATAATAAAGGTGAAAATCCTTCACCTATGACAATGATTAGTTTGGCAGATATAGAAAAAGGTATGTGGAAAGTTAATCCTGATGTAGCTCCAAATATAAATAATTATGATTATTTACAAATTTATGCCAAGCATTATGTTAAAAAAATTACTCAAAATGGCAGATATTTACTAACTATTTGGCCTTATCATTCTATGTTAGGAGGAATTGGTCATAGTTTGGTATCTTCTGTGGAAGAAGCCCTATTTTTTCATAATATTGCAAGGTCTAGTCAAACTGTTTTTGAACTCAAAGGTAGTAACCCTTTAACCGAAAATTATTCTGTTTTAAGCCCGGAAGTATTAGAAGATAGTCAAGAAAAATCTATTGCTTATAAAAATAGTAAATTATTAAATAAATTATTAGAGTTTGATAAAATCATAATTGCAGGGCAAGCTAAAAGCCATTGTGTAGCTTGGACAATTGAGGATTTATTAACAAAAATTCTAATTAGAGATGTTTCTTTGACTGAAAAAATATATCTTTTAGATGATTGTACTTCTCCTGTGGTTGTACCTAATGTCATTAATTTTACCGAGCAGGCAGAAATGGCTTTTAATCGTTTTGCTGATGCGGGAATGCAAATTATTACTTCTCAAGAGAATAAATTTTAATTAGGATTTGGTGAATAAGTTGGCTGGTTAGGGCTATACAAATGTACAGTGCCAAATTAAATGACATGATGCCAAATTCTTGTCGTTGGCTCTAATCCTTATTATCTCTACATTATAATATTTTTTTGCATTTACCAATCTAATATTCAATGACCGAAAATCTGGGTACAAGCCCCGTCCTTTAGCAAAGCGGAGGACGGCTTTTTATGGAGATGTTGTCAATTTAATTAATTCTATGTTAG
>CAYPSO010000090.1:0-18868 GCA_964413275.1 uncultured bacterium
CGAGAACGTCAAACCATCCTCTTTGTTCTGGTGCGCGTCCGACTGCAATGGTCATAGTTTCAAATCCCAGCTTATAAATTTGGACGCTTTTTTAGTTATATTTTCCAGTCTCCATTATGATATTCAAAGGAGACTTGGGAAAAGATAAATCAGAGTTACTGAGTTAGCTTTTCTTTTGATTTTAAGGTCTGACGACCCATTTAACTCCCTATAATTTTTAAGGAGTAGTTTATTAACATTTCTTAAAATAACACAGGTTAAGCTCTTAGCTAGGATTAACTAGAAAATTGCTAACCTCCTCTTAATAATTAATAGCAAAAAAATTTACAAAATGAAACATTGTTTCTCAGAAATTTAAAAATTTAGAAAAATTTAAGGATTCAATCACTATGACAACAAAAACACAGAGTAAAAATACTCAAATCCTTCGTCACAATATAGTTGGTTCTAAACGTTTGAGTAATTATTTTTGGGCAATAGTATCTGCTGTTGGTGGCATTGGTTTTTTACTCGCAGGACTTTCTAGCTATTTAAAAGTAAATTTACTTATGGTTAGTGATACCACCAATCTTCAATTTATCCCTCAGGGAGTAGCTCTGAGTTTCTATGGGGTTGCTGGTTCTGTTTTGTCTATCTATCTTTGGTTAATGATTTGGTTAGATGTAGGTGGTGGTTATAACGAGTTCAACAAGGAAACCGATACTGTAACTATTTTTCGCTGGGGATTTTTTGGCAAAAATCGTCGTATTGAAATAACTTTTAAAATCAATGATGTTCAGTCAATCATAGCTGAAATCAAAGAAGGATTAAGTCCTCAACGTTCTCTTTATTTAAGGGTGAAAGGTCGTCGAGATATACCCTTAACTCGTGTTGGACAACCCCTTCCTATTTCAGAAATAGAAAATCAAGGGGCAGAGTTAGCTCGCTTTTTACAAGTTCCCTTGGAAGGATTATAACTTGTATAATCCCCAAAATTTATAGTAATCAAGGTTAAAAATGACTATAAAACCTCAATACTGGTTAAGATCGATATTTATCATGGTATTGATTAGCAGTTTAGCCCTTGGTGGTTGTGCTACTCAAACAACAGATCAATCTTCTGAGAATACAACAGCAAACCCTATTCCTGCTCAAGAAAGCAGCCAAAGCATGAAAGATTATTTACCTAGACTCGATGGCAAAGCAACTGTAATAATGACGGTGAATGGTTCGCCCATTACCATTGAACTTGATGGCGAAAATGCCCCTGTAACTGCGGGTAATTTTGTTGATTTGGTGCAACGTGGTGTTTATGATGGCTTGGCTTTTCACAGAGTTGTTAAAAGTCCTCAACCCTTTGTCGCTCAAGGGGGAGATCCTCAAGGAAAAGATACTAATGTTCCTTTGGCTAGTTTAGGTGCTGGTGGTTTTGTCGATCCAGATACTCAGGAAAGACGTTATATTCCTTTGGAAATCAAATTAAAGGCCGATCAAGAACCTACTTATAGTAAAGCTTTAGGTCTTCAAAGAGGAGCTCCTGTTGTCTTACCCCATAGCCGAGGTGCTATTGCCATGGCTAGATCCCAAGCTCCTGATTCTGCTTCAGCTCAATTTTATTTTGCTTTAGCAGAGTTAGGCTTTTTAGATGGTGATTATGCTGTTTTTGGCAATGTTACCGATGGTATGGATGTGGTTGATAACATCAAACAAGGCGATCGCATTGATTCTGCTAAGGTAGTTAAAGGTTTGGAAAACTTTAAGAAATAAGTTGAAATTAGGCAAGGAAATTAGTTAATTTCCTTGCCTATGATGAATGATAGTTAAATACCTCTTACCTCTTACCTATTACCTCTTACCTAGTCTTGACCATTAAATTAAATGCGCAACACCTAAAAATAATGGATGTGGTTGTTACTGGTATTAGTTTAATTTCGGCTCTTGGTTCTTTATCTCAGAGTTGGCAAAGTTTATTAAAAAATAAATCGGGTATTAATTTTAAACAACCTTTCCCCGAATTTGCTCCTCTTCCTTTTGGATTAATTAATAATAAACCAGCAAATTTAACAAATCTTTCACAAATTCTGGTTAAAGATGCTTTAAAAGATGCAAAACTGACAACTCCTTTGCCAGATTGTGGAGTAGTTATTGGTTCTAGTCGTGGTTTTCAATATCAATGGGAATTATTAACCCAATCTTTACAGACTACAGGAACTATTACTGAAAATTGGCTAAATACATTACCAAATACAGCGTCTTTAATAGTAGCCAAATATTTACAGACAACTGCTCCTGTAATCGCACCGATGGCTGCTTGTGCGACAGGAATTTGGTCTATTTTCCGTGGTTACGAGTTAATACAAATGGGTAAGTGCGATCGCGTTTTGGTGGGTGCGGTGGAAAGTCCCATTACTCCTTTAACTATTGCAGGATTTAACCAGATAGGCGCATTAGCTAAAACAGGTTGTTATCCTTTTGATAAAAATCGAGAAGGAATAGTTTTAGGGGAAGGAGGAGCAATCTTAGTATTAGAATCAAAGGAATTAGCCCTTAAGCGCAATGCCAAAATTTATGGTGAAATATTGGGCTTTGGTATGAGTTGTGACGCACATCATGTAAGTTCTCCTATACCCACAGGAAAAACAGCTATAACAGCCATTAAAGACTGTTTAGAGCGCAGTAATTTGAGTTTAGGTGATATTTCTTATATTCACGCTCATGGGACTAGCACCCGTTTAAACGACGAAACAGAATCTATGATTATTAATTCCCTATTCGATCAAGTAGCTGTAAGCTCAACTAAGGGTGCAACAGGTCATACTTTGGGGGCTTCAGGGGCGATGGGGGCTGCATTTTGTTTAATGGCTTTAAAAGAGCAAATTTTGCCTCCCTGTGTTGGTTTAAAAAATTCAGAATTCGACTTAAATTTAGTAAAAAAAGCCACTAAAAGTAATATTCAAAATGCTTTATGTTTTAGTTTTGGCTTTGGCGGACAAAACGCAATTTTATCATTAGGTAAATGTTAGTTAATCAAATAATTATTTAATTCTGAGGGCATTTAAAGATGGTTAATAGTCAAGAGCGAAAAAAGAGAAAAATCATACTTAAATAAAATTAAGAAACAGGCATCTTGCCTGTTCCACAATTTAATGATATTTAATCAATTATCTTAAGCATATTCTTCTTTTAATAGAGTAAGAATTGCAGTTTGTTCTAATAATCCCAATACTGTGCCATTGTCTTCAACGACAGTTAATTCTTTAATTTGATGCTTTTCTAAAATCTTGGCAACTTCTAACAAGGACACTTTAGAATCAACAATTCTGTAACTATCAATTGCCTGAGTTAAATCTTTTACTAAAACCTGATTCCAATCAGAAGTAGGAACAGTTTTTAAGTTTTCGATGTCAACATTTCCTAATAATTGTAAATCATTATTAACTACTAAGAACTTACGCCATCTTTCTTTCCCAATTACATAATTATTAACAAACTCTCTTAAAGTTAAATCACCATTTACCATAGGACTATCTGTCAAAATAGCATCCTTAGCTGTTAAGTTACTAAGAGTTTCTTGTAATTGAGCAGATTGAGCAGAAGCACCAGCATTTTGTAATAAAAACCAGCCAATTAATAAGGTCCAAATACTACCAAATTGAGTAACACCCGCAATTCCTAAACCACCGATAATTACTGCTAACCAACCGAAAATTTGACCGACACGACTAGCAAAAATCACACCTTTATTAGTATTACCAGTAATTTGCCAGACTAGGGCTTTAAGTATATTTCCACCATCTAAAGGCAAGCCCGGAATTAAATTAAATAATCCCAAAATTAAATTAATTGATGCTAACAAAGATACTATTACCGTCAAAGGTGCATTTAGGCTAAGATTAACATTAATAATTGTTAAAATACCAAAAATTAAAATACTTACTAAAGGCCCGGCAATAGCTATTAAAAATGCTTGTAAAGGTGTATCTGATTCTTTTTCTAAACTAGCTAATCCACCAAACAAAAATAAAGTAATTGATTTAACTTCAATTCCCTGTTGTAAAGCCGCAAAACTATGACCTAATTCATGGGCTAATACTGAAGCAAATAAAGCAATCGCTACCACAAAACCTAAAAACCAAGGTACAATTCCACCTAATTGAGGAAATAAATTAGCTAATTCTCCTCCATAGGTTAAAGTAACTAATCCTAATACTAAAAACCATGAAGGATTAAGAAAAAATGGAATACCAAATAAATTACCAACACGAATGTTGCCGTTCATTATGACAACCTCCTATATAATCTAGTGAGGGCTTCGTTTTTACCCTCGTTAACAATATTGTAACGAAATGTTAAAAAACTTCTTAGGGTAAAATCCACCCTCAAAAAGTTCGGTTAAATTTAATTATTAATTTTATGACAAAATCTTCTGATAATCATCAATCTAAAGTAGAAGTTACTCCCCTTCGTTGTTGGCTGGGATCGTCAATTTCTGGTGTTTTTGCCATTGGTTCTTATTTTTTAACTACAGCAATTGCCACAGCTTTTGCCAATAAACCCCTTAGCACTACTAATATAACAGCTATTAATATTGGTGTTGCAGTACGTACTTTAGTTATCGGAATTACAGCTTTAGCTACTGGCATCTTTGGTTTGGTAACAGTGGGATTATTTGCTTTAGGTATTCAGACTTTAATCCAAAAACTTAATAAAACTTCGACTTGAGATTCAATATTGTATTTTTATGTTATTATGGCGACACACACTCCTCACCTAAAATCCTAATTTGAATATACAATTTAATTGAATTTAACAAAGAAGGTAATTAGGTGAATATATGCAAAATACCTCGATAAAACACTCTAAATTTAATATTCTGATAGCTGAGGATGAATCCGAAAGCCTCACTTGGTTATGCGAAGTTTTAACGGAGCAAGGCTTTAATGTCAATTATTCAATTGATGTTTTAAGCTTAATTGAACGAGCAAAGTTTTCTGTACCAGATTTGATTTTACTCAACGTCAAAATAAGTAATTTAGATGGTTATCAGATATGTGAAGAATTAAAAAATAATCCTATAACTGGCGAAATTCCAGTTATTTTTCTAAGTTCAACTGAAGAAGTTGTTGATAGAGTTAAAGCATTTAAGGTAGGTGCTAAGGATTATATTGTTAAGCCATTTAGTGTTGAAGAATTATCAATTAAAATAAACAATCAATTACACCTCAAACAATCAAAAGCAGAAATAGCACAGTTAAATAAGGCAATAGAACAAGAATTTAGAGCTAAAATATCTAAATTAGAAGAAACGAATAAAAAATTATATAAAGAGATTGAAAGACGAAAGACAATAGAACAACAATTATTGCATCAAACTTTGTACGATAAATTAACAGGTTTAGCTAATCATGCTTTGTTAATAGATCACATAGAACAAGCCATTAAGAATAGTTTAAGACATTATAATAAGAAGTTTGCCTTATTATGTATTAATATAGATCGTTTTCAAATAATTAATGATAGTGTCGGTCATGGCATCGGAGATCGAATTATCAAAGAAATAGCTAACCGTCTGAAAAAAAATGAACGCACCGATGATACAGTAGCTCGTCTTGGCAGAGATGAATTTGTGGTTTTATTACAAGGGATTCATAGTATTGATGATGCAATTAAAGTAACAAAGCGCATTCAAAATCAACTTAATAAACCAATAATTATAGAAGAAAATGAGATTAATATTACCACCAGTATTGGAATCACCATAAATAGTAATAATTCTGGTACATCTTTAATCAAAGAACAAGCAGATTATTATTTACGAGATGCAAATATAGCCATGAGTCGTGCTAAATCTAGAGGTGAAGGGCTATATGAAATCTTTGATTCTTCCATGCAAAATAATGCTGTGAAAAGATTAAAATTAGAAAACGATCTCAGACAAGCCATTAGAAAAGAAGAGTTTGCCGTATATTATCAGACAATTGTTTCTTTAGCGAC
Source organism: uncultured bacterium (assembly GCA_964413275.1). Taxonomy (GTDB): domain Bacteria; phylum Cyanobacteriota; class Cyanobacteriia; order Cyanobacteriales; family JAABRE01; genus JAABRE01. The sequence continues at coordinate 5,974 of CAYPSO010000090.1, forward strand.
CAAAGAAATTAAAGGCTTTGAAGCTTTAATTCGTTGGCATCATCCCAAGTATGGTTTAGTTTCACCCAATGAATTTATTCCTATTGCAGAAGAAACCGAATTAATTATACCCATCGATCTTTGGATATTGGAAAAATCTTGTTATCAATTAAGCGTATGGCAAAAACAATTTATCAGTGATACTCCTTTAACCATGAGTATTAATATTTCAGGAAGACATTTTTCTGAATATAATTTAATTCGATTTAATTTAATTAAATATATCGATCGCATTTTAGATGAAACAGGCTTAGACGGAAGTTCCCTAAAATTAGAAATCACAGAAAGAATTTTAATTGATAATGCCGAGTCAGCTAAATCTATCTTGCAACAATTAAGAGATAGAAATATTCAGTTGTGTCTTGATGATTTTGGTACGGGGTATTCATCTTTAAGTTACTTACATAAATTCCCCTTTGATACCTTAAAAATAGATCGTTCTTTCATTAATCAAATGGCAGAAGAACAAAAAAACCATGAAATTGTCAAAATGATTATTAATCTTGGTTCTAACTTGGGAATGAGCGTAGTAGCAGAAGGAATAGAAACAGAAGAACAATTTTTACAACTTCAAATATTAGATTGTGATTATGGACAAGGTTATTGGTTTTCTCATCCGGTAGATGCGCCTTCCTTTAAATATGAAGATTAGAAATCTAGAAGTTAGTGAATAATGAATAGTTAATAATAACTATCTACTATTCATCATTCGCTTTTAACTTTATTAGCTTCTAAACTTCCTATTTAATTAGTGGCAGGATTAACACATTTAAGCATTCTTAATGTAGCTGCTGCTGCATAATTTCTTTGTGCAGGATTATTAGGATAAAAAGCAGTACCAGATTCATTTAAAGGTGTTGCTACTTTACAATAGCCTGACATTTCTTTAACTAGAGATTCTGACCATTGTCCGCTAAGATCGGAGAAAGTCATAGTTTCAGTAGTTGCGACCAATTCTTCTGGTTTACCCGTCAATTGATTCGCATATAAAGCTGATTTTTTCAAAACTGCCATTAATTCAGCACGAGTAACAGCTTGATTTGGTTTAAAAGAGCCATCTTCGTAACCAGTGACAATGCCATTATCCTGAGCCCACTTAATTTTAGCCGCAGCCCAATGACTTACTGGTACATCAGAAAATGAAGCAGCAGTAGGTGGCTGACTGACATCGGGTAAAGTAACACCAGATATAGATTTCATTGAATCATACACCATAGAAACAATTTGAGCCCGGGTAAGAGCTTCTTGAGGGCGGAAAGTTTTATCTTCAAAGCCACTGATAAAACCAATTTTAACAGCTTCCTCAATTTCATTTCTGTAAATATCTCTAGCTATATCACGAAAAGCAGGAGCAGGCCCAGAAGAACCAGTCAATACCGAAGCATCGCCGCTAAAATAAATATGCCCTAATGGTTTTGACTCATAGGTACGTTGAGCGAAAATCCAACCCGGTTCGAGAATGAATTTTAAACTACCATCTGCAAGACCATAAGTTTTTCCAACAATAAGTTTGGATTGATTGCTACCTAAACTAGGAGCCGCAACCAGTAATAATTCTCCGTCGCCTTTTTCAATATTGAGTAGATAATCTAAACCGTAATCTGTACCCTCAATACGGATAGAATAACCATTAGCATCTTTAAAGGTTTTGCAACTACCTGAGTAATCAAAATTATTTAGGAGTAAATCTACCTTAACAGGATTAGAACCATTCTCACCCCAACATTTTTCTTTACCCGGAACTTGTTCGATTAATATGAGTTTATAACGGCCTTCGCTTAAGGGTTGAGCGACAGGAATAAAATTCTTATTATCTACATCTTTTTCCCCGTAAACAACCTGTGCTGTTACTGGCATAAAAGTATTAAAACTAGCAAGGGTTGCACCTAAAATGGCTGCTAATTTTAAAGTTTGTGATAGTTTCATGCAAAAATTCCTCACTAAATTATTTTAAGAATCATAATTCTAATAAATCATATCTACTTTAGTCGAAAATTATTAAATCAGCTAACTACGTTTTTTTTGTCGATAATTGGCGACTGATTCTACAATGCCAAGAGCTATAAAATTAGTTAATAGAGAAGAGCCGCCATAACTCATCCAAGGTAAAGGAATACCAGTAATAGGTGCAATGCCAACTGTCATACCAATATTAATAACTACTTGGAAAATAATCATCGAAAGCACACCAACAGCTATCAAAGAACCAAAATTTTCCTTAGCAGTAGAAGCAATATAGATTAAACGAAAACAAATTAACCAAAATACCAACAGAACCAAAATTGTACCAATAAATCCTAATTCTTCTCCTACTGCTGAAAAAATAAAATCAGTGTGTTGTTCTGGAACAAAGTTTAACTGAGTTTGGGTACCGTGATGCAAACCTTTACCCCAAATTTCTCCAGAGCCAATGGCAATACGGGATTGAATTAAGTGATAACCTCCCCCTAATGGGTCTTTTTCAGGATTAAGAAATAAAGTTAAACGATCTTTTTGATATTCTTTTAATAATCCCCAGAGAATACTCCCCAACTTACCCGCCATAAAATTACCCGCCACAGCGATAATAGTTGTCAAAAAAGGTAAAGGAAGACTAAACCAAGCAATTATCCCCATCAAAACTGCCCAAACTACCCAAGCAGGATAAAAGAGGCTAAAGATAATTACTGAAACGATGGGAGAAATCATCAGTATAATCCAACCCGGATTAGCATTAGCCCAATAAAGCATTCCCAAGGTAATAGCACCGAATACCAAAGATGTTCCTAAGTCTGGTTGTAATAAAATTAAAATCCAAGGAACAAGAGTAACACCTAAAACACGAAAAACTGAGCCGAGAGTAGATGCTGGTTTTTCGTGTAAAAGTGCAGCTAAAGTAATAATTAAAGCTAACTTAGCAAATTCCGAAGGTTGGATATTAAAACCGCCAAGGCGAATCCAGCTTTGCGCACCATTAGCTGTCACACCAATGAAAATAACTGCTAGGAGCATTATATTAATCAAAGTATAAATCAGCCAATGCCATTGAATCAAAACTTCATAACGACACCTAGCAATTACCAAAGCTAAAAAAGCACCAAAACCACAGAAAATAAAATGTAATAACCATTCTGTTTTGCCTTCTTCCATGATTTGGGTACTATGAATCATAAGGCCTGAAAAAATTGTCAGCCCAATAACTAAAAGAAACAAAAACCAATCAAAGTTTTCCCATTCTTTTAAGGTTTTTATTAGTGATTTCCCCGGATTAGGAGTAAAACTACGTAACATAAAATTAGAATAAAGGAGTTTAGAATATAGGAATTTATATTAGTTCAGTTGTAGGGTGGGCATTGCCCACCTACCTTTAATTAAACTAAGGCTGCAACAGAGACTTTAGCCGCAATTTGTGATGCTATCGCTTTTAACGCTTGAGCAGAAGCAGATTCAGGATTAGAGATCGTAATAGGAACACCTTTATCCCCTCCTTCTCGTAGAGAAATTTCTAAGGGAATGCAACCCAATAAAGGCACACCTAATTCTTTAGATGCTTTTTCACCACCACCCGAACCAAATAAATCGTAACTTTTTTCTGGCATATCAGGAGGAATAAAATAACTCATATTTTCCACAATACCTAAAACATTAACCCCCATTTGTTGAAACATTTTTAAACCACGACGGGAATCGAGTAAAGATACTGTTTGAGGAGTGGTAACAATTACAGCACCAGCCATTGGTACAGCCTGTGCCATAGTCAGTTGAGCATCACCAGTACCCGGAGGCATATCTACGATCAAATAATCTAATTCCCCCCAATCAACTTGATATAAAAACTGGCGAATAATACCATTTAACATCGGGCCACGCCATATTACAGGTTGATCTGGATCGATTAAAAAGGCCATGGAAACCAACTTTACCCCATAATTAAATACTGGGTCTAAAATTTCCCCTTGAGCCCCTTGTTTTACCATAACTTTAGCTTTGTCTAAACCCAACATGGTAGGAGTATTCGGGCCATAAATATCCGCATCCAATAATCCCACCTTAGCTCCAGCTTGAGCTAAAGATACCGCAACATTAACAGCGACTGTGCTTTTACCCACGCCACCTTTACCACTCGAAATAGCCAAAATATTTTTAATACCCGGAATAGTTTCTCTATCTGGTAATGACTTTTGTTGCGGAGTTTCGGCGGTGACTTCTACTTCGACTGTTTCTACTCCAGATAAAGTTTTTATGGCTTTTTGACAGTCTTCGACAATAAATTCCCGTAACGGACAAGCAGGAGTGGTTAAAACTAGGGTAAAACTCACGTTACTGCCATTAATATTGATATTTCTAATCATGTTCAGTTCCACTAAACTTTTTTGGAGTTCGGGATCTTGAACTGGTTTTAAAACTTCTAAAACAGCTTGAGTGTCGATCATTAGGTTAATTGCTATTGCTTATTTTATGGTTGGTTTTTATATGAGTAATAACTACTACTATCCTAACTCCCTCAAGTTCATTCAGTTTGTTAAATCTGAGACTAATAACAGATAACTAATAACAAACTAATAAGTAAAGTTGAGAATAATTAAGTTAACTACCAAGGTGGGAAGTTAGCATTCTACAATATGTTCGCTAGGGTTCTGGCTAAAAATAACTGTTTACAAATCTACATATTTATTGAATCACCATGACAGCTAAAATAAGCGATTTTAATACATCTTCTGAAAAATCTTTTATACCTCCTGCTGATTCTCGTACTAGAGTTAGCCAATTTATGAAACAAATACAGGATGAAATTTGTGCTGGTTTAGAGGATTTAGACGGAGTAGCTAAGTTTCAAGAAGATAGTTGGGAAAGAGAAGAAGGCGGTGGTGGCCGTTCTAGGGTGCTTAAAGATGGTGGTATTTTTGAACAAGGTGGTGTAAATTTTTCTGAGGTTTGGGGCAAACAACTTCCTCCCTCCATTTTAAAACAACGCCCTGAAGCCGCAGGACATGATTTTTATGCCACTGGAACTTCTATGGTTCTTCATCCCCACAATCCCTACATTCCGACAGTACATCTTAATTATCGCTATTTTGAAGCAGGCCCAGTTTGGTGGTTTGGTGGTGGTATAGATTTAACTCCCTACTATCCTTTTGCTGAAGATGCTAAACATTTTCACACTACCTTAAAAGAAGCTTGCGATCGCCACCATCGCGAATATTATCCCACTTTTAAACTTTGGTGTGATGAATATTTCTATCTCAAACATCGTCAGGAAACTCGCGGTGTTGGTGGAATTTTCTTTGATTATCAAGATGGACAAGGACAACTATATCGAGGGCCAGATTCTAATGGTATTGCTGCCGAATATAGTCAAAAAGTAGGCGAGTTGCCTCAACGTACTTGGGAGGAGTTATTTAACTTTGTCAATGACTGTGGTAAAGCCTTTTTACCTGCCTATGTACCCATTGCCCAAAAACGCAAAAATATTGAATATGGCGAACGTCAACGCAATTTTCAACTGTATCGTCGTGGCCGTTATGTTGAATTTAACTTGGTTTATGATCGAGGTACAATTTTTGGTCTGCAAACCAATGGTCGCACAGAATCTATTTTAATGTCTTTACCCCCCCTTGTCCGTTGGGAATATGCTTATCATCCTGAAGCTAATACCCCTGAAGCAGAATTATATGATGTTTTTCTTAAGCCTCAAGATTGGGTTAATTGGTCATCGGTAAGTCAACAATAACAAATTATCAATGAATGACGATCGCTATTGAGATCGTTATTCATTGCTCAAAGGAGGTATCAGTGATTGAGATTGAAGAGACAAAACATATAACCGAAAATAGTCAAAATATTATTATTCTTCAGCCCAAGGGACGTTTAGACATTAATACTGCTTGGCAGTTTCGTCTTAAATTACAAGAATCTATCTCTAAAATTAGTCCTTATGTGATTGTTAATCTTTCTCAAGTTAATTTTATTGATAGTTCTGGTTTAACCGCTTTGGTGGCAGGAATGCGTAATGCGGAGAAATTTGAAGGCAAATTAGTTATTTGTAGTATTCACCCAGAAGCTAGATTAGTTTTTGAAGTAACTATGATGGATTCGGTATTTGCTATTTATGAAACTCAAGAGGAGGCTTTAGAAGGTCTTTTCGATCTAATTAATTAAAATCAATCTCCCCAGAAAAGTCTTGACGCTTATGAAAATGATAAGGGCCAAGTAGCGCACCCCATAAAGCTTTTCCTGTTTCTGGATCGATTCCCTTATCATAGGTTAATAAATTATCAGGATTCACTTCAAAACCAAGACGTACTTGATATTTTTTATTTTGATAAGTAAAAGTACAAGGAGTTTCTTGAATAGGTAAAGCTCGAAAATGACAATCTTCCTTCTGTATTTGTGTTTCTACTTTGAGGGTACAATTTGGTAAAAATTCAAGGTTTTCGAGGGTTATTTTCTTCAATATCTGCTGATTAGAGCCAGCACCTCTAAAAGGCTCTACATCTTTAAACATATAGTGTTCTACTTCTAAATTTTCAGAGAGATTCCCCCCAGATTTTAATCTTAGAATTCGTTGTCGATAGGGTTGGTGTAAATTTACAACACTGGCTTGTTCTGCAAATAAAGCAATACTTTCATCATGGAAAATTTTTACAGGACGTAACCATAAACGTAGGCTAACATACCATGTCGGTTGATTTAGAGCTTGTTCTTGATTATCAAATTGACCTGCTAAATATTCAGCTAAAGTTTTGAGTTGATTCATTTTGTCTTGGCAAACTGCTCAGATAGAGAGACAATGGAAGTGCATCCTAATATCATTTAACAATACTTCTGTGGTTAACGTTAATATTCGTACTGTTTCAGATACAAAAAGAGATTTTTATACTCAGCATACCAGGCCTATTAATTCTATTTATCGTCGTGTGGTAGAAGAGTTAATGGTAGAAATGCACCTGCTTTCTGTTAATGTTGACTTTAGTTACGATCCTATTTATGCCTTAGGTGTAGTCACTTCTTTTGAGCGTTTTATGCAAGGTTATCAACCTGAAAATGATAAGGAGTCTATTTTTGTTGCTCTTTGTCATTCTACGGGGGGTGAGGCTCAACGCTATCGACAGGATGCAGAAAATTGTCTTAATGCTGCTAAATCTTGTTCTGGCGAACAAATGCTTAATATTCTTACCAAGAATAGCAATACAGAAGGGGAATTTTTGACTGAGCTTATTAAAACCGTTTCATCTAAGCCAAAGTTTAAATATAGTCGTCTTTTTGCCATTGGTTTATATACTCTTTTAGAAACTTCCCAATCTGATTTACTTGAAGACAAAGAGAAATTTAATCAAATGTTCCAACAAATTTCTCATGCTTTAAATCTTCCAGAGGGCAAAATGCAAAAAGATTTAGAGCTATATCGCAGTAACTTAAATAAAATGACTCAATTATTAAAGGTAATTGAAGATGCGATTGCAGCAGATCGCAAACAAAGAGAAAAACGTGCTTTAGAAAAAAATCAGGAACAATAATTATCCATCCTGTGATTTTATTATCCTTTAACTTCGATTTAAGTGAGACAAGTTATTTGTATTACTTATGTCGAAGTTTTTTATCATTAGTATTATTAATGTATTTAAGTATGACTGCCATAATAATTGTTATTTTTAATTAATCTAAATCCTTATTTTCACTTAAATAAATATTTACAATCACAACTAAATTATTAGTATTTTTGCGTAAAAATAAGCTTATTAGTCAGAAAATATGAGCTTTTAAGAAAAAACTTAAGTAATTAAATATCCGTATTTTTAACCAGTGTAAAGAGTCAATAAACTTTGTGATACTTGTCACTTTTTGATGTGTTTTGGGGTTAAATAGAAATATAAAGCTTAGAGGAAAAAAATATGTTTGAAAAAATATTAAATAGCAACTACTCTCAATTTGACGACCAAACTAGAAACCTTGATATATTAGGGGAAGCTAATTTAGAATCTTGTTTTATGGAAAATGAATTTGTCTATTATATATCGGCAGATGATGAGGATATTAGTGATGAAAGTTGGATGATTTTTTAAATATTATTTCTAGAGCGATGGAAAAAATTAAGATGAGATAACCTATTCAACACCTATTCAAATTATTGTAAGAACCTAATCTAGCTAGATTCAAACCAAAAAATAACCGGAAAAATTTATAAAAATTGGGAAAAATAATTAAGATAAAAACACATAATGCTGAATATTCGCTAACCTAGAATCTGATATAGTTTGTAACCATTTACAAATAAAAACCCAATGTCAGACTTAAATCGTGGAATCATGAAATTTGACGGAGCAGACAAACCCGTTGTCGTTGCCGTCTCCGCAGGATTAGTATTAGGTAGCATTATTCTGCTTATTATTTGGGCACTCATGAGTGCTTATATAGTCAATTAATTGAACAAATTTATTTAGATCTTGCCTCCTTTAAGGTGGTGAGATCTGTCCTATTATTTAATTGTATTTAATCGTAATTTTTTATTTTGTTATCACTAGCTTATTATTTCACACTAGCCCAAGTTCGTCCTCTTTTGGGTGAGGTATGGATAGATATTACAGTTTTAATGATCATGATGGCTTTATCTGCCTTTTTTTCTGGTTCAGAAACCGCTTTAACAGCTTTTGATAATTTAAAGCTTAGAGGACTTATTAAACAACAAGGCGATTCCACAGGATTATATAGGCTGGTTTTAGAGAATCGTACCAGATTTATTACTACCTTATTGTTGGGCAATAATTTAGTTAACAATTTTTCTGCCATTCTCACAAGCAATTTATTTGCAATTTGGCTAGGTAATGCTGGTTTAGGAGTTGCTACGGCAGTTGTAACAATTTTAGTCTTAATTTTTGGGGAAATTACGCCAAAAACCTTGGCTATTACCAATGCTAAAGCTGTTTTTATGGCTGTAGTTCGTCCCATTTTTTTATTATCTCAATTTTTTTCCTTTTTCCGCATTACCCAAATTTTTGAAACTATTACCAGTCAAACGATTAATTTGTTTCAGGGTAAACAAGCTAAAAATAATCAGTCAGGAGAGTCTTTAACAGAATTGCAACTGATGATTGAGTTGTTAGGAGGTAAAGGGAAACTAGATTTATATCGGCATCAATTACTCAATAAAACTTTGATGTTGGATCAATTGATGGCTAGGGATGTGGTTAAACCCCGTATTGAAATGCGGACTATTTCTCATGAAGCGAGTTTAGAAGAATTTATTAAGTTATCCTTAGAAACAGGATACTCCCGTATTCCCGTGCAGGAAGAATCTAAAGATTGCATTATTGGTATTGTTCATTTAAAAAGTGCTTTACAAAAACTCAGACAAGTTTCTTCTGAAAACCAATCTCAAATGTTAGTGGTTGATGCCATGTTACCTCCCATTTATATACCTGAAACTAAGCGAGTAGCTAATTTATTAAAAGAAATGCTTCAGCAAAGGTTTCATATTGCGATCGTTGTTGATGAATATGGCGGTACGGTAGGTTTAGTTACCTTAGAGGATATTTTAGAAGAGTTAGTGGGGGAAATTTATGATGAAAGTGATTTACCTCGGCCAATAAACCGCAAGCATCGTTTAGCCAAAGGTTGACCATAAAATCTGTAAATTATTTTCTTAAAAATATTTGACTTTTTTAAAATTTATGCTAATATAAGTAATTGTGGTAAGCAAGGGTCGATGCCCGAGTGGTTAATGGGGGCGGACTGTAAATCCGCTGCGTAAGCTACGTTGGTTCAAATCCAACTCGGCCCACCACAAAAACTAACACTTTAAGTTTTTTATGGTGTGGTTTTTTTTGTTATATGCCTTTGTAGCTCAGTGGTAGAGCACACCCTTGGTAAGGGTGAGGTCACGAGTTCAATCCTCGTCAAAGGCTCTTGCACTATCCTTACTCGCCTTTAATCGTAACCTCACCCTTACCAAATAACTTAAAGTTTTACTCAGTTTTTACTCACTTTTCTAAATTACTATTAGTAATCGTGGAAGTAAATGAGTAAAAACACCTAATATTTTTATTTTCAAGGTACGAATAATTGATGAATAATTGCAACATTCACAACTAAGTAAAATTACTCATGCGGAAACATTAAAGAGAATCATAGTCAAACTCTTCTAAATCAACATCAGTAATATCAGGGGATTGATTATCAAGTTTTTCTTGTTCACAAACAAATAGTATCTTCTTCTTCTTTTTTAATTTCGGCCGTTTCTTTAAACCTATGCTTTACCCATAATTCCTGAAAAGGTTGCTATAACTGTATTCTAGTAAAACTAGAAGTTAGGAGATTCCCCCAAATGCCATCCTGGGCAGCAGAAGAACTAAAATACGCTAATTTACCCGATAAAAGATTAAATAAACGATTAATAACGATTGTGGAAAATCTAGCATCTCAACCATCGGCGAGTATTCCTCAAGCTAGTGGTGATTGGGCGAATACGAAAGCAACCTATAATTTTTGGGATTCCGAGAGAATCGAGTATGAAGACATCATTGATGCTCATCGAAGGAAAACCGCCGAAAGAGCCTCATCAGAAAAGGTAATATTGGCAATACAAGATACCAGTGACTTCAACTTTACCCACCACAAGAGCAAAACATGGGACAAAGGGTTTGGACAAACTTGTTCTCAAGCATATGTCAGAGGGTTAAAAGTTCATTCCACGATGGCATCGAGTACACAGGGAGTACCATTGGGAGTATTAGACCTCCAAATCTGGACAAGAAAACCCCAGAAAAAGAGAAAGAAGCTGAAAAAAGCTATTTCTCACAGTATTAAGCAAAAAGAAAGTAAAAGATGGTTGACAGGATTAATATCCACTGAATTAGCTCTTCCGTCCGACAAAACATCCCCCCTTCGCCCCCCTTCCCAAGGCTTATAAGGGTAGGTTTTTTACAAAGTAGGGAGTAGAAACTCTAAAATGGAAACTGCTAGTTGGGAAGATTGGTATATTAGCGATGAAGGTGAAATTAAAGCTGAGAGGCGATCGCTGATCGAAAAACCTTTATCACTAATAAATACAACATCTCCAGAGCAAATAGCAATTATTGAAGCTCAAGGATGGGTAATCGATTCTAAAAGTTAAAGCCCAAGAATCAGTTTTAGTTTTGATGCAAACAGGTAAACAAAACTATGATTCAGGTAACTTTAAGACAGCAGCGCAAATGTTAGAAAAAGCGTCAATAATTTATGAATTTATGGACAAGAAAATAAAATTCTTCAGCAAGCACAGGCTCTAAGTTTACTTTCTTTAACACAACAACAATTAGGAGAGTGGCAACAAGCAGAAAAGGCGATCGCACAAAGTTTATTTTTATTAGAAAATCAGCGATCTGCATCAGAAGAATTTAATCGCATCCATGCTCAGATTTTCAACGCCCAAGGACACTTAAAATTAGCAATAGGTAATCCAGAAGCAGCCTTAGAAAGTTGGCAACAAGCAGAATCCGCCTATTTGAAGGCTAACTCTCCACAAGGAATCATAGGCAGTCAAATCAATCAAGCTCAAGCCATGCAGTCTTTGGGGTTTTATCGTCGTTCTCAACAACTTTTAGAGCAAATCGAAAGGCAACTCCAAGCTCTACCAGACTCGCACCTTAAAGTTCAAGGGTTATTAAATATTGCTAATTTATTACAAATTGTGGGAGAAATTGAACGTTCTCAGGAAATTTTAACAGAAATTTTAGAAATTGCTCAAAAAATCTCATCTCCTCAAGATAAAAGTCAAATTTTACTCAGTTTAGGTAATACAGAATGGAGCTTAGGAAAAAAAGCCACAACTGCCAGACAAACTCAAATAGCTCAGAATTATTTTTTTAAGGCCTTAGAACATTACCAAGCCGTAGAAACAATTGTAACCTCAGATATTATTAAAATTCAAGCGCAGTTAAATCAGTTAAATTTACACATAGAAAATCCACAATTAGATTCGATTCCAAATTTAGGAAATCAAATAATAAATAAACTTCCTCAACTAACTCCTAACCGCGAATCAATCTATGCACGAATTAATTTTGCCCGCAGTTTGATCGAGATAAAGAATCGAAAATTAGGAATAGATGATGAAGTATTAAAAATAGGTAATTACTCAACTAGGGAAAAAAGAGAAGGATTAGCAGATAAAGCTTTACAGATAGCTTCGTAGGCACTTAACCCTTGACGAGCACCAGTATTTACCACCGAACGCACGGCGGCAAATAAATCACTGACCCCAATCAGAACGAAAACAATTGGTTACTTTCCTAAATACGGTACTCATCCTGATTGCTTGTTCACTACTATTATTGGTTGGCGGTATGGAACTATCTTCTAAAAATAAATAATTAAACTAATAATCGAATCTCCAAACGGTGAGCCTTGTTCCATTCCTACTGGTACTGGTGCAATATAGTCTTGATAACAACAATGGCAATTTCCACCATATCTTTGGATTCTGGTAACAATCGGTTTAAGGGGAGGTATTTCTATTTTTTCGTAGAGAGCCGTAAGTTTTTGTTCCTTCTCGGCAATATTAATGCCACAATGAGGACAATTTTTGACTTTAGCAATAATAATTTGGTCAGGCTTAGGATGGAGTTTTCTTCCCCCTCCTTTTCTCCCCAGACTGGCTTTCCTGGGTGAGGATTTTTTCTCAGTGTCTTTTTTGTTCTCTTTAAATTCTTGTGAGGGAGGAATACTAGAATTTTGACTAGTTTTTTTGGTTCGAGATTGTTTTTGTTGAAGGTTTTCGAGTTCAGTTGTTATTTGCTCAATGATTTGCCACAGTTCAACTATCAGTGAATCTTTTTCTGGGTCTGATAATTGTTTTAAATCTGGCAGTTGTTTCATTGTTGAGAGTTTACTTCGATATTAT
>CAYPSO010000091.1:0-18848 GCA_964413275.1 uncultured bacterium
TGTTTGAATACAGTCAATCGGCGAGTTTAATTCTGATTATTATCATTACCATTATCACTATTGATTACCTTTCTAGTTGGCTGAGGAGGAAATTCTCATGATTACTCATCCTCGTAACCTGTGGATTAAAGCTTTAACGGCTCATAAAGAAGAAATTATCGCTAATTTAGCCCAAAATTTAGCCCAAAATTGGCAAATTAATTATTTGACTCTACCCCAAGCAGGTTTAAACTTATTAACCCTAGAAGACGGCGTATTTCAGCAATCCTATTACTTAGGAGAAATCCCCCTTGCTCATGCCAGTGTCGAATTAAAAGATGAAATGGGACAAAGCTTTACTGGGGCAGCCCAAGTGATGGGAGATTCCACTGATTTTGCCGTTGCCTTGGCAGTATGTGATGCCGTGATGGCGCATCAACTATCGGGATGGGAACAGGTTGCCCAACTAATCGAACGGGGGATAGAAAAACGTTCCCTCGAAGACTTACAACGGGGGGCAATGTTAGCCAGAACCAAAGTTAATTTTTCTTTACTCGCTCAGGAGGAATCGGATGCTGAAGATTAAAACCATTTGGGAGCCTCACACCCAACAAAGAATTTTTCGGCAATTACTCCAAGGGATCAGTCTGCCTGGCACAATTATCGACTTGCAAGGAGAGTTAGAAACCAGTTCGGGTTTAGTCGGTATTTTAGCAACCTTACTAGATCGCAGTGTAACTTGGAATGATGAGGATAACTTAGTGTCTCAGGGCGATCGCACTTTACTGCAAGCTGCTTTAACAGATACAGAAACGGCTCAATTTATAGTTAAAGATGCCTGCAAACCTCCTCAACCGCAATTTTCACCCTCATTAGGGGAATTAGCTACCCCAGAACGTGGTGCAACCCTAATTTTAGTGGGAAAAGCTTTAGGAATCGGCAATCTCCATCTCCAACTAGTAGGTGCGGGAATTTCCTCAACCCGTCAGGTATCCCTAGCAGGATTTGAGTCGCAATGGTTTAGTTGTCGTCAGCAATGGGTTGCTCATTTTCCTTTGGGGGTAGATTTAATTTTGCTGGCGGGTACTCGCCTGATGGCAATACCGAGAACAACTCAGATAGTAATTATTGATTAGGTTTAACCATGGGTTATGTTGCAATTAAAGGGGGAGAAAATGCCATTCAAGAGGCGATTCAATTATTAGATTTTCTCCGCACTCAAGACAATGGTGAATCTCCCCTCTCCTTAAATACGATCGAGCATCAACTGCATTTTCTGCACAGTCGCGTCCTTTCTGAAGGGGGACTTTATCATCCCGAATTAGCTTCTTTAGCCATCAAACAAAGTGCAGGAGATACTTTAGAAGCTGCCTTTTATCTGCGGGCATATCGTTCTACTCGTCCCCGCTTGGGAGAAATCCCCTGCCATCAAGGGCAAAATATGCGCTTAATTCGCCGTATTTCTGCTGCTTTTAAAGATATTCCAGGGGGACAAATGTTGGGAGCTACTTCTGACTATTTACAGCGTTTATTTCGCTTTGAACTGTTAGATGAATCTCCCGAACAGTTTCGTAGTATTGCCCGTAGTTGGCTCAAAAATAGCCCCGATGAAGTGCTACCGACTACTTTCCCAAAAGTGCTGAATAGTTTGCGCCAAGAAGGTTTACTGCCACCTCTAGCAACACAAAAAGAAAGTCCTTTTGATATTACCCGCGAACCCTTGGTTTTTCCCGTTCCCCGTTCAGCAGCTTTAGCAACTATGGCACGGGGAGAAACAGGTTCTCTCTTGGCGATCGCCTATTCTAATATGCGGGGTTATGGAGATGTGCATCCCACTGTAGCTGAATTGCGAGTCGGTTATTTACCCATACAGTTACCCCATCCGCTTACAGGAGAATTAACGGAAGTGGGAGAGGTTTTGATGACTGAGTGTGAAGTGGTTGCCATGTATGAAGCAGAAAGTAAGGATACTAAACCCACTTTTACCCTGGGTTACGGGGCTTGTTTCGGACATAACGAAGTCAAAGCGATCGCTATGGCAATTTTAGACCGTGCCTTGCAAAAAGGTAGCCAACAAGGCATCGATAATCCTTCTGAAGATCCAGAATTTGTGTTGCTGCACGTGGATGGGATTGAATCAATGGGTTTTGCCTCCCATTACAAAATGCCCCACTACGTCACTTTCCAATCAGATTTAGACCGCCTGCGTCATACTCAAAAACAAAACTCTAAAGATCATGAATAAACTAACACTTTCTCCGACACTAGCATCAACTAACGGAAAGTTAGGCGGTCAACCAACTGCCAATCATCATTATGGTTATCAATTTGGTTTTCTCGATGAAGATGCCAAAAAAGAAATCCGCCGTACACTCCTCAAAGCTGTTGCCATTCCTGGTTATCAAGTTCCCTATGCCTCTCGTGAAATGCCCATTGCTAGGGGTTTTGGTACGGGGGGATTGCAAATTACCCTTTCTCTACTAGGTACAGATGACACCCTCAAAGCGATCGATCAAGGTAGTGACGATTCTGTTAATGCCGTCAACATTCGTAAATTTGTCGCCCAAACCTGCCCAGGGGTGAAACTGACCAAAAAAACCGCAGCAGCTACAATTATTCAAACCCGCCACCGCATTCCCGAACGCCCTCTCAAGTTAGGGCAAATTTTAGTCTTGCAAGTTCCCTATCCCGATCCTCTAGTGGTAGTAGAACCCAAGGAACAAAAGCGCAAAACCATGCACGGAGAAGGGGATTATGGAAGATTGTGGGTCAAACTTTACGAAGATATGGTCAAGTTTTCCGAAATCACCATTTCTCACCGTTATCCTACCCGTATCAATGGATTTTATGTCATCGATCCTTCCCCCATTCCTCGCTTTGATGTGCCAAAACTAGACAATTCCGAAGCCTTGTATCTGTTTGGGGCGGGACGAGAAAAGAAAATCTATGCCGTACCTCCTTATACCACCGCCGAACCCCTTGCTTTTAGGGATGTCAGTTTTCGGATGGAAGATTTTACCGACGAACAAGGTAAGCGTCGCGCCTGCGCCCGTTGTGGTTCTATTACCAGTTTCCTCGATGAATTTATTAATGATGCAGGGGAAAGGGTTTATCAATGTTCCGATAGTGATTATTGCGACAGTCAACTAGCCTTACAGGAGGATCGACATGGATAAAATTTTAACCGTCAGAGGTTTGACTAAAATCTATGGTACAGGTTGTCCTCATTGTGCTACGGCAACGGGGGCAGAGGCAAATACTAATATTTGTCCCCACTGTGGCAGTATTGTGGCTTGTTTTCAGGTTGATTTCGACCTCTATCCAGGGGAAATCCTGGGCATTATGGGGGAGTCGGGGAGTGGCAAGTCAACTTTAGTCAAGATGCTGTATTTTGACGAGACTCCTACCTCTGGTAGCGCACAATTTATTGATAACGAGCAAATTTATGACCTGTTCCATCTCAATGCTGCCCAAGCACGATGGTTGAGAAATCATAAGTTGGGTATGGTGTATCAAAATCCCCACTTAGGACTTAATTTTCGTATTTCCGCAGGGGGTAATATTGCCGAAAGATTATTGATGAGTGATTGGTTAGATTATCAGCCAATCCGCGATCGCGCTTCTCAACTTCTGACTCGTACTGAATTCCTCATCGAACGCATGGATGAATTGCCCAGTCAGTTTTCGGGGGGGATGCAACAACGGGTTCAAATTGCCCGCGCCTTAGCCACCGAACCTCCCTTATTATTTCTCGATGAAGTAACCACAGGGTTGGATTTATCTGTACAAGCCAAAATTCTCGATTTAATTTTGGAACTACAACAGCAATTAAACGTAGCCATGGTTGTCGTCACCCACGATCTCGGCGTAATTAGACTGTTAGCCTCTCGCACCTTGGTGATGAAGTATGGACGGGTGGTGGAGTCGGGTTTAACCGATCAAATTTTAGAAGATCCCCAACATCAATATACTCAACAGTTGATTGCTTCAGCTTTGTAATTTAAGAGGACTAAAATCATGTCAGAAAATACTATTTTAGAAATCAACAATTTAAGTAAAATCTTTTTCCTCCACGAACAGAAAAAATCCCTTCCTTCTGCCCAAAACGTCTCTTTCCAAGTTTATGCTGGCAAGCTGACGGCTTTAACTGGGGCTTCGGGGGTGGGTAAATCCAGTATCCTCAAATGTATCTACCGTACTTATTTACCCAGTCGTGGCGTAATGTATTACTATACCGAAGATGGAGCCAAATTAGACTTGGCTGTAGTTCGTGAACAAGAAATTCTCCAGTTACGACGGGGAGATATTAGTTTTGTTACCCAATTTTTACATTGTTTACCGCGACAGTCCACCATCGACGTAGTAGCTAAACCCTTATTCGATTTAGGTATTGAAAGGGAAGAAGCCCGCGATCGCGCCAAGACTGTGTTACAAGAAATCCAATTACCCGAACGATTGTGGAATCTTTCTCCTACAACCTTTTCGGGAGGGGAAAAACAGCGCGTCAATCTTGCTCGTGCTACCATCTTCAATCCCCGTTTACTATTACTCGATGAACCTACTGCTAGTTTAGATCCTGCTTCTGTAGAGCGAATTGTCAAAATGATTCAACGTATTAAGCAAGCAGGTACAGCTATTTTAGCTATTGTCCACGACCCCGATCTAGTTAGGGAAATTGCCGATTTTGAAGTTAAATTATCCGCCCCAACCCAAGAATTAATTGCTAGTTAAGAACCCATGAAAACCTATCTAATTAACGCCCAACTTGTTTTAGCTGATGAAATTTTAGATAATGCTGCTTTGTTAATCGAAGATAGTGTAATTGCAGCGATTAACCCAGAAATTACCTCTAATATTCCGACGGTAGATCTTCAAGGGCAAATTTTAATGCCAGGGGGGATCGATTTACATTGTGATGCCATTGAAAAAGAAATCGAACCTCGTCCCCAAACTTTTTTCCCCATTGATTTTGCGATCGCGCAAATGGACAAACGCAATGCTATGACGGGGATTACCACTCCCTTTCATGCCCTATCTTTTGCCCATGAGGAATTAGGGGTAAGAAATAACGAAATGGCAGCAGCAATCGTCCGTGCTATTCACAACTATCAACCCCATGCCTTGGTGGATAATCGCGTTCACTGTCGCTATGAAATTACCAATCCCACGGGTTTACCAATTCTGTTGGATTTATTAGCTGAAGACTCAGTGCATTTATTTTCCCTGATGGATCATACCCCAGGACAAGGACAATTTAAAGATCTCGAAGCCTATCAAAATTACCTCTCTCGCACCTATCAAAAAACCCTAACAGAAGCTCAAGCTACCATCGAACGCAAGTTAGCCAATGCTTTGGGGGCAAAAGAGCGGATTGAAACCCTAATTGCCAAAGCTTTATCGAGAAATGTCGCCATTGCCAGTCACGATGATGATACCCCAGAACGAGTGGAAACTATGGCAGAAATCGGCATAAAATTAAGCGAGTTTCCCGTCAATTTAACCACCGCTCAAACAGCGCGATCGCACAATTTAGCAACTATTTTTGGTGCGCCAAATATTTTGCGGGGTAAAAGTCAAAGTGGTTCGATGAAAGCAATTGAAGCTATTCACAAGGGAGTAGCTAGTTGCTTGTGTTCTGATTATGCCCCTACTGCTTTACTAACAGCCGTATTTCGACTTCCTCAGCTTGCCGATCTCAGTTTACCCGAAGCGATCGCCCTGATTACTATCAATCCAGCCCAAGCCTTAAATTTAAGCGATCGTGGAGAAATTGCCATAGGGAAACGTGCCGATCTCATTGTCGTGCAACATATTCAAGGACTTCCTCAAGTAACTCAGACTTGGGTAGCGGGTAAAAATATTTACTGCTGTAATTATGACTAAGTTAGGTATTGCCCTGATTCCCGATCCTGAAACCATCAGCACTATTATTGAGTTGCAGCAGGAAATTTCACTGTTATTATCCGATCCCCTTGAACCTTCCTTGGGGATAGATACTAATCTTCCTCACATTACTCTACTACAAGGGCGATTTAAACAGCCAATTAATTGGCTAAAATTACTATCTGAACTGAAGGATTATGGTTATACCCAATCATTTCCTCCGCAAGTTCAATTAACTGAACTAAAATATCAGTCTCCTAACTGGTTATTTATCAATGTTAATTCAAATTGCTGCTTAACAAAATTCCATAAATTTATTTTTGAACGACTTAAATCTCGGATGTTTTTAACAGCATTAGATCTGCAAAAACACACAACGGGATATACTAAAATAGAACAATTTAACTATTCTCAATACGGTTATCGTTATATTGAGTCAGCTTTTTCTCCTCACATCACCTTGGGGAAAATACCTCCTCAACTTTTAGAACAAAATAAGCAGAAAATAAATAATTTATTTCAATTATTATTTCTAAATTTAATTACTACAATTAATCGTGTTACTATCTATCAATTAGGAGAGTATGGCAGTCATGCTCGCACCCTATACGAGCTAAATTTTTAATTAAATATTATCAATCATGAAACAGCATCAAAGAAATGAATTTATTTATCAAAAGATTGCCCATAACTTAATTGATAAAATAGAAAAAAATCACTATAAACCAGGTCAAAAATTACCTTCAGAAAATAAGTTAGCAACTGAATATGGCGTTCATCGCTTAACTATTCGTCAGGCGATCACAATTTTAATTGAAAAAGATTTAGTTTATCGCAAGCAAGGAAGCGGTACTTTTATTAAAGAAAACAAGCTAGATTATTACCTAGAGCCTGAGACAAATTTTACAGAAAGTTTAATTAACTTAGGCTATCTTCCCTGTTTAAAAATTATTAGTAGTAAAGTTATTCCTGCACCTCCTGAAATTGCTAAATTTCTCAAGATTAATTCTAACGATCCCATTGTTAAACTAAAATTATTACGAACAGCAATTATCAAAAATAATTTAGAAATTTCAAAACAATTTCAACCTTTATGTTTGAGCATTTCCTATCTGATTGCTAACAAATTTCCCAACTTATCAGTATTAATTTATCAAACTAATTCTCTGTACACTTTGTTACAAAAACATTACCAAATTCACCCCAGTCGAACTAGAACTAAAATCGAAACCGAAATTGCTTCGAGAGAAGATGTCCAACTATTACAGATCTATCCAGGAATTCCTGTGATAATTACCAAAAGTTTTGTCTGCGATCAAAACGAGCATTTGTTTGAATATACAATTAGTCGTTTTCGTGGCGATATTTTTTCTTTAGAAATTAGCTTGATGTTTGTAAGTTATTTGTTATTTCTTAATCTTGGCTTTATCAACTGTCTCTAGAATTGTCTTGGTTTGAGAAAAAATATTATGAACACAATTAATCACACTGATATTGCCATTGTTGGTGCTGGAATCGTTGGTTTAGCCCATGCTTTAGCTGCGGCAAAACGTGGTTTTAAAGTAGTTGTTTTTGAACGTAATCCCTATGCTGTGGGAGCATCAATTCGTAACTTTGGCATGATTTGGCCTATAGGTCAGCCTGCTGGTCATTTACGAGAGCGAGCCTTGAAATCCAGAGAAATTTGGACAGAAATAGCTCCTCAAGCTGGTTTTCATTTACATCAGTCTGGTTCTCTCCATTTAGCTTATCGAGAAGATGAATTAGCTGTTCTAGAAGAGTTTGTTACCAACGAAACTGATAATCAGAATATTGCTTTACTTAGTCCTAAAGAAGTTGCCGCAAAAAGCCCTGCTGTAATTAAAGATGGTTTATTAGCTGGGTTATGGAGTTCCACAGAAATAATAGTCGATCCTAGAGAAGCAATAAAAAAATTACCAAGCTTTTTAAATAAAGAATATGGTGTCGAGTTTTACTTTAATACAGTTGTTACTGATATTACCTATCCTTATCTAACAGTAGCAGGGGAAAAATGGCAAGTAAATGAACATATTTTTGTGTGTAGTGGTGCAGATTTTGAAACTTTATATCCTTCTATTTATCAAAAAACTGAAATTACTAAAGTTAAATTACAGATGATGCGGACTATTCCCCAACCCAATAATTTTCGTATTAATACACCTCTTTGTGGTGGTCTTACTTTAACTCATTATGGTGCTTTTGCCGGTTGTGCTTCTTTAGGTGCTTTAAAGGAAAGAATTGCTCAAGAAACGCCTTATTTTCCTGAATGGGGGATTCATGTCATGGTTTCGCAAAATGCCACAGGAGAATTAATAATTGGTGATTCCCACGAATATGGAGAAAATCCTGAACCTTTTGATCGAACAGAAATTAATCAATATATTCTTAATTATTTAAAAACCTTTATTTGCGTACCTTCCTTAGAAATTGCCGCAACATGGCATGGTGTTTACGCTAAATTAACCGGAAAAACTGAATTTATTGCCCATCCAGAAAAAGGAGTAACTATTGTTAATGGATTAAGTGGTGCGGGGATGACTTTATCATTTGGATTAGCAGAGGAAATTATCTAATAACGAATGCGAGGATCGATATAAGCGTTAATAACATCAATTAAAATACTAGCAAAAACTACGATCGCACCAAAAAAGACCATAATTCCCTGTACTGTAGGATAATCCCGTAAAGAAATCGCCTCATATAAACGATTACCTAAACCCGGCCAAGAAAAAGTAACTTCCGTTAAAACTGCCCCACCTAATAAGGCGGCAAAAGTTAAACCCAATACGGTAATTACAGGAATTAAAGCATTTTTAAAAGCATGGGCGAACAAAATTTTCCTTTCAGGAATGCCCCTTGCCCTAGCTGCTTCGACATAATCAGCTTTGAGGGTTTGTTTTAGATTAACTCTGACAATACGTTCAAAAATTCCACTGAGTAAAACTCCTAAAGTTACGCTAGGTAAAGCTAAGTAATGGAGAGAGGTAAAAAACATTCCCAGATTGCCACCTAGAAGACTATCTAGAGTATATAAACCCGTAACTTGATTGGGAGAGCCAATACCAATGGGAAAACGAGTACCAAGGGGAAACCAACCTAATTGAACAGAAAAAATCAACTGCATGATCATTCCCATCCAAAATAAAGGTAAAGAATAGGTAATAATGCCAAATAAACGTCCACCGACATCAAAAATTGTACCGGGGCGAGAAGCAGAAAAAATACCCACACCCACGCCCACAACTACAGCAACAGTCATGGCAAAAATAGAAAGCTCTACAGTAGCGGGAAAATGTTGAGTGATTATTTCCCAAACTGGTAAACCTCGACTGGTAAGAGATGTACCCAAATCTAACTTAAATAAATCAGTTAAATAATCGAAATACTGTAACAAAAGAGGCTTTGTTAAACCCAATTGTTCTCTTAAAGCCTCTTTTGCGGCTTCTGGCGCACGAGAGCCTAAAATTGCATCCGCAGGATCTCCCGGAGTTGCCCTTAAAAGCAAAAACACTAAGGTTGTAATTGTCCACAACATTAAAGGAGCAAGAAGCAGACGGGCAAAAATATAGAACTGTAAGGCTTTAGAACGAGACATTAAATTAGTATTCAGTATTCAGTAGTTAGTTAATCGCTAACAGCTAACAGCTAACAGCTACTTTTCATCAGAGGAATCAGAGTCAATTTGCAAGCTCTCTTTGCTGATTTTAAGTTGTTTCCAAAGTTTCTTAATTTCCGTGTAAGCATCAACAGATTTAATCTTACCACTAGTTTCCAAATTACAAATATAGTTTACTCGGTGAGCAAATTCCTGTAAATTAGCATTGAAAAGTAAGTTTTCTGGCTTAACTTTTCCATGATAGGAGCTATATGGATAAAGAAATTGATTAATTGACTTATTTTGGTTTTGATCTTGAGTATCACTCATGTTTGAGAACTCCTAGAGATGTAATGTTAGCAGTACCGTTTAAACTATATTTGGTGAACTTTTTAGGTTAAATCTTATGTCAGTACAAAAAAAATTATACGAGGGTAAAGCAAAAATCCTATATCCTACAGATAATCCAGACATTCTTCTTACTTATTTTAAAGATGATGCTACCGCCTTTAATGCTCAAAAACGAGGACAAATCAAAGGTAAAGGAGAAGTTAACTGTACAGTATCCGCAGCCTTATTATCTTATCTAGCTTCAGTTGGTATTCCTACCCACTATTTAAAAACCATATCTCCTTTGGAAATGCTAGTCAAAGCAGTAAAAATTATTCCTGTAGAAGTTGTAGTTAGAAATATTGCTGCTGGTAGTCTGTGTAAACAAACTGGATTAGCTGAAGGAAAAATATTACCTCAACCTCTAGTGGAATTTTATCTAAAAAACGATGAACTCGGAGATCCATTATTGACCTACGATCGCTTAATGTTATTAGACATAATAACTGATGAACAATTACAACAGGTTAAAAGTTTAACTTTAAAAATTAACCAATACTTAAACACTTTTTTCCAAAAATGTGCTATTACCTTAGTTGATTTTAAATTAGAGTTTGGCATCGATCGTGAGGGCAAAATTATTCTAGCGGATGAGATTAGTCCTGATACTTGTCGTCTCTGGGATCAGCATGAAACAGATGCTCAGGCAAGGGTGATGGATAAAGACAGATTTAGAAGAGATTTAGGGGATGTGGCGATCGCCTATCAGAAGGTACAAGAAAGAGTATTGGCACAAATTCAGAAATAAAGGCTAATCTCGTCTAGGGAACTTTTACTTGTTCGTTAAAATCACTAGATTTAAGTCATAATAAACAAAAAAAAAGCTAATACTAAAATTTTGGTGTGAGTCAGTGAAAAAATATCTAAAATCCTATTGTTTGTCTTCCTTGGTGCTAACAATTATTAGTGCTGCAAATCCTGTTATGGCAAATCCCGTTAGCAATAAAAATGATTCAGAAAATTCTAAAATTTATTATGTTGAGGTAGAAGATAAAACTAATTACCATAAAAACATAGTATCTGTAAATTCAACCACAGAAAATCAAATTGTTAAAGCAAGTAATACAGAAAATATCAATAATAACAATTTAGAATTAGAAGCAATAAATAACTTAAATAATTCTTCTGTTTCTTTAGATTTAGCTACAGAAAATCCCAATATAAGAGAAATAGACTCAAAAACCCTTGATAATCCACCAACTGAAAAGTCAAGTTTAGATTCGTCTTTATTAGTTCAAGAGCAACCTGTAGATGCAGATACTCCTCCCGAAGAACAACCTACAGATTCAGATACTCCTCCCGAAGAACAACCTACAGATTCAGATACTCCCCCCGAAGAACAACCTGTAGATTCAGATACTCCCCCCGAAGAGCAACCTGTAGATTCAGATACTCCCCCCGAAGAGCAACCCACAGATTCAGATACTCCTCCCGAAGAGCAACCTGTAGATTCAGATACTCCCCCCGAAGAGCAACCTACAGATGCGGATACTCCCCCGGAAGAGCAACCTACAGATTCAGATACTCCCCCGGAAGAGCAACCTACAGATTCAGATACTCCCCCCGAAGAACAACCTGTAGATTCAGATACTCCCCCGGAAGAGCAACCTACAGATGCAGATACTCCTCCCGAAGAAACACCAAGTTCAGAAACCCCTGCACCCGAACCAAGAGTTTTAGTTGCTGAAGTTTTCATTAGTGGTATAGAAGGAGAACTTAAAGACTTAGTTTATCGAGAAATTAGTACAAAACCCGGTAGAACTACTACCAGGACTCAGTTACAAGAAGATGTAAACTCAATCTATGCTACTGGTTTCTTCAGGAATGTAAGAGTAACTCCAGAGGATACACCTTTAGGAGTAAGAATCACATTTGCGGTGGTAGCTAATCCTATTCTGAAAGAAGTAGTAGTTAACACAATTCCTGAAGGAGAAGATAAACAGGTTTTGCCTCAAGAAGTAATAGATAATATCTTCAGTAAACGCTATGGAACAATTCTTAATATTCAAGAATTACAAGAGGATATTAAAGAATTAAATACTTGGTACAAAGATAACGGTTATGACTTAGCACAAGTTGTTGGCGTGCCAGAATTATCAGATGATGGCACTGTTACCCTAGTTGTAGCAGAAGGAGTTATTGAAGATATTAAAGTACGCTATTTTGATGATGAAGAACAAGAAGAAACGAAAGGTAGAACTAGAGAATTTATCATTACCAGAGAAGTAGAATTAAAACCCGGAGATATTTTTAATCGTAATACTGCTCAAAAAGATTTACAACGGGTTTTCGGTTTAGGTATTTTTGAAGACGTTAAATTCTCCTTTAGTCCGGGTGAAGATCCTAGTAAAGTAGTCGTTAACGTTGATGTGGTCGAAGGACAAACAGGTTCAATCGCCGCAGGTGCAGGTATTAGTTCGGCTAATGGTTTATTTGGTACAGTTAGTTATCAACAGCAAAATCTTGGTGGTAATCGTCAAACTTTAGGTGCTGAAGTACAATTAGATAACCGTAGTTTTCTTTTTGACGCAAGCTTTACCGATCCTTGGATTGGAGGCGATCCTTACCGTACTTCTTATACAGTTAACGTTTTTAGACGACGTTCCATTTCTCTGATTTTTGATGGCGGCGATCCTCAAGTTAATTTACCTCCAGACGAACCAGATCCCCTAGAGCCAGATAAAAATGGCGATCGCCCCAGAATTGTGCGTACAGGAGGGGGGATTAGTTTTAGCAGACCTTTAGCACCAGATCCTTATACCGCACCAGATTGGCGTTTATCTGCTGGATTTCAATATCAGCACGTTGAAGCTAGAGATAGTGATGGCGATATTGCTCCAGAAGACAGATTAGGTAATAATATTGCCTTTAGCGATACTGGTATAGACGATTTATTTTTATTACAGTTTAGTGCTTCCCAAGATAAACGAGACGATCCCCGTACCCCCACTAAAGGTTCAATTGTTCGTTTAGGATTAGAACAATCTATTCCCCTTGGTTCGGGCAATATTTTCTTAAATCGTGTACGAGGTAGTTATAACTACTATATTCCTGTAAGCTTAATTAATTTTAGCGATGGGCCACAAACCATTGCCCTCAGTGCCCAAGCAGGAACAGTTATAGGAGATTTACCACCCTATGAAGCATTTTCCATTGGTGGCATTAACTCTGTACGTGGTTATGACGAAGGAGAAGTTGGTAGTGGTCGAAGTTATTTTCAAGCAAGCGCCGAGTATCGTTTTCCTATTTTCTCCGTGGTTGGTGCTGTTCTTTTCTTAGATTATGGTACTGATTTAGGTTCAGGTAGTGATGTTCCCGGAAATCCTGCCGGAGTGAGAGGAAAACCCGGAAATGGTTTCGGTTATGGTATTGGTGTTCGCATACAATCACCGATTGGCCCGATTAGAGTTGATTGGGGTTTTAATGATGAAGGAGATAATCGGATTCATTTTGGTGTTGGCGAAAGATTTTAATGGTTCGTGGTTTTCTTGCCCAGATTAAATAACCAATAAACAATAAACAATGACAATTACACAAACTGTTACAGTTACCGGAATAGGCTTACATTCAGGTAAAAAAACTACAGTTACCCTTATTCCCACCACGGGAAATAAGGGACGCTATTTTGTGCGAGTGGATTTACCAAATCGACCGATAATTCCAGCAAGGATAGAAAAGGTCTGTCAAACGACTTTATCTACTGAGTTAGGAGAGGGTGAGGCCAAGATTCGTACGGTAGAACATTTACTTGCTACCTTAGTTAGTTTAGGAATTGAAAATATTGCCATTGAAGTTGATGGCGCAGAAATTCCTCTTTTAGATGGCTCGGCTAAAAACTGGGTTGAAGCCATTAAATCTGGGAGTTTAAGTGAAAACAACTCTGAAGTCCAAAAACCTAAAATAGAGCTAAAAGAACCAGTTTTTGTGCGGGATGGTGATGCTTTTGTCACGGCTATGCCTTCACCTGAAACTTGTTTTACCTACGGAATAGATTTTGATTATTCTGCCATTGGTAAGCAATGGTATAGCTGGAAGCCAGCGAGAGAAAGCTTTGCTGAGGCGATCGCACCAGCACGAACATTTGCTCTGGCTGAAGGGATCGAAACATTACGTCAAGCTGGTTTAATAAAAGGTGGTAGCCTAGAAAATGCTCTCGTCTGTAGTCAATCAGGTTGGCTTAATCCTCCCTTGAGATTTGCAAATGAGCCAGTACGTCATAAACTTTTAGATTTAGTAGGAGATTTAAGTTTACTGGGAAATATTCCTCAAGCTCATTTTCTTGCCTACAAAGCCAGCCATAAGCTACATATTCAACTAGCACACTTATTAAATAGATCTAATTATGTCAACGTTAACTGATATTAATCATATTCAAGAAACCCATTTAACTGTGGAAACTCCCCAAAAAACAACTTTTGACGTGCGGGAAATTCATAAACTTCTTCCCCATCGTTATCCTTTTGCGATGGTCGATCGCATAATAGATTATGTACCGGGTAAAAAAGCTGTAGGTATTAAAAACGTTACCTTTAATGAGCCTCAATTTCAGGGACATATTCCTAAAATGCCTATTATGCCCGGTGTCTTGATTGTAGAAGCAATGGCACAAGTGGGAGGTGTTGTTTTGGTAAAAATGCCCGGTATGCAAGATAGTTTCTTCGCTTTTGCTGGTATTGATAAACTACGTTTTCGTCGTCCAGTAGTTCCGGGAGATCAGTTAGTTATGACTGTAGAATTATTATCATTTAAAATGAACAGAATTGCCAAAATGCACGGAAAATGTACAGTTGACGAGCAGTTAGCAGTAGAAGGAGACATGATGTTTTCTTTATTTGAAGATAACAACTTAGTTGTTAACTATTAAAAGTTGATGGTTATTTGTTTTTTAGCAAAAAACCTTAATAATCTATCATTAATTTTAGTTACTGATTAGTCTTGCTGAAACTTGAATCCTAAATTCAGAAAATTAAACCGTATCTCAAGTAAAAGAGTTTGTGGTTTTCTTTTTCGGCGTAGGATTTTCCCTATTGCCTATTGTTTTTTAGGCGTGAACATTTCCTTGCGACTTTTGTCATCGTGGGCTTTCACTGCTTTTGCCTATTGCCTCGCCGTCAGGCGTTATTAACTGAATGGACACATTAATTCATCCTACTGCCATTATTCATCCCCAAGCTCAACTAGATTCCACTGTTAGGGTTGGCCCTTATAGTGTAATTGAAAAAAACGTCAAAATAGCAGCTAAAACTGATATTGGTGCTCATGTAGTTATTTCTGGGCCTACAGAAATCGGTGAGAATAATAGGATTTTCCCCGGTGCGGTTATTGGTTTAGAACCTCAAGATTTAAAATATAAAGGTGCGCCATCAGGCCTAAAAATAGGTAATAACAATACTATTCGCGAATGTGTCACTATTAATCGGGCTACGGCAGAGGATGAAATTACTCAAATAGGCGATGGTAATCTTTTAATGGCATATGTTCACGTTGCTCATAATTGTATCCTTGAAGATGGCATAATCATTGCTAATAATGTGGCTTTAGCAGGCCATGTTCATATTGAATCTAAAGCAGTAATTGGTGGAGTTTTGGGGGTGCATCAATTTGTTCATATTGGTACAATGGCGATGCTCGGAGGGATGAGTAGAATCGATCGCGATGTACCACCTTTTATGTTAGTAGAAGGCAATCCTTCTTTGGTGCGATCGCTGAATTTAATTGGGTTAAAAAGAGCCGGATTAAGTACCAAGGATATTTCTTTATTAAAAAAGGCTTTTAATACTCTTTATCATCATCAAATTCCTTTTAGTAAAGCCATAGAACAACTTAAATTATTACCTGATAATCCTTATATTAATCATTTATATAAATTTGTATTTAATTCAACTACAAATAATCAAAGAAGAGGCTTAATTCCGGGGAAAAATTTGCGGAAAGGAGTCCTTTAAATGCGAATTTTTATTAGCACTGGTGAAGTTTCTGGGGATTTACAAGCAAGCCTATTAATTGAAGCTTTAATTCATCAGGCAATTAAGCGAGGTATCTCTTTAGAAATAGTTGGCTTAGGAGGCGATCGCATGGAGCGATCTGGTGCTAAAATCTTAGCTAATACCACTTCTATTTGTTCGGTGGGATTATTAGAATCTTTGCCCTTTATTTTACCAACTTTAAAAATTCAAAAATTAGCAAAAAAATACCTTAAAGAAAATCAGGTTGATTTAGTTTTATTAATTGATTATCCTGGGCCTAATATTAGCATAGGGACTTATGTTAAAAAACAGTTTCCTAAAGTACCTATTATTTATTATATTGCTCCACAAAATTGGGTTTGGACACCTACAGAAACAACTACCCAACAAATAGT
Organism: uncultured bacterium; assembly: GCA_964413275.1. Lineage (GTDB taxonomy): Bacteria > Cyanobacteriota > Cyanobacteriia > Cyanobacteriales > JAABRE01 > JAABRE01. Next base: position 16,230 of record CAYPSO010000091.1, read on the forward strand.
TAAAATCACCAATAAAATCTTAGCTATATTTCCTGAAGAAGCTAATTATTTTCAAAGCAAAGGAGCTAATGTTACTTGGGTAGGTCATCCTATTTTAGATAGAATGAAATCTGTACCGACGAAAGAAGAAGCAAGGGAAAAATTAGGAATAAAATCAGAAACTAAGGTTGTTACTATACTTCCTGCCTCTCGTCAACAAGAGATTAAATATATGTTGCCAATTATGTTAGCAACAGCCCAGAAACTGCAAGAAAAAATACCTGATATTTTATTTTTTATTCCCCTTTCTTTACCGATTTATCGAGCAGCAATTGAGCAAGGAATTAAAGAATATAATTTACCCGCTACTATTTTAGAAAATCATAATTTAGAAGCTATAGCCGCAGCAGATTTAGCTATTACTAAATCAGGAACTGTTAATTTAGAAATTGCTCTTTTAAATGTTCCTCAAGTGGTGATTTATAAGGTGGCACCAATTACTATGTTTTTGGCGAGGGAAATTTTAAAATTTTCTATTCCTTTTATGTCGCCAGTGAATTTAATACTCAATGAAGAAATAGTGCCGGAATTATTACAAGAACAAGCAACGGTCGAAAATATTTTTATTCAAGCATTGGAGTTATTAACTAATGATAATAAACGCCAAGAAATAGCAAAAAAATATCAAATAATGGGAGAAAAATTAGGAAAAGAAAATGTCTGCGATCGCACCGCAACTGAAATATTAAATACCCTAAACTTATAAGCTTCTAATTTTGACAAGGGGATAACGAATTATAATTATCTAAACAAAATTATAAAAAAATCAGCTAACCACACTTAATAATTATCAAATACTTAACCCTTGTATCAACACACAAGCATCTAGAACTACAATTGGTTTTTTCACTTATTTAACTACCCAAATAATCAGAAATAATCTGGTTATTTAATAATGGATGATAGCTCATCAGAATCTAAATCATATAGCCCATCTTCTTTGATACCAAGGGAAAATTCTCTCAGTATTGAACGGCGGTGAGCATCTCTTTTTTGTAGATATAAAAAAACATCTTTAGCTAATATTTTGCGCCGATTTCCTACTTTCAGATAAGGAATTTCTTTTTGGTTAAGAATTTTGACTAAATAAGGTCGTGAAACATTTAATAAATCAGCAGCTTCTTGAGTAGTCATATACTTATCATGAGGAGCAATTTCTGACAAAGAAATTTTTTGCCCTTTATATGACAAAAAACAATCATTGGTTTTACTCATTACTTTATACCTATTAGTTCTAGAATTATTGAGAGCCAATAATGTTTATTTATCTACACCCTATCAATTATCTGAAATATTCGCAATATCTGAAACAAGAGAAATAAGCTCAAGCTACTGCTAGGGCTATTTTGATGAAATAGAGCATAATTATTTGGCTTCTTCAGCATCCTAACCAGCAAACGAGTTCAGCAAATCCTAATTAATTTCTGTTTGTAAAGGTCTAACAATAGTTGGAATTACTTCTTCTTCGGGGCTAAAAATAGCGTCTAAAGCTTCAGATAAAGTCTTAGCCATAATAATTCTATTTTGATAAACTACAATTACTCTAACTAAAGTTGGTAAGCTATTTTTTTCTGCTTCTAAATATAAAGGCTCTACGTATAATAAAGATTGTTCAATGGGAATTACTAATAGGTTTCCCTGAATTGCTTTACTACCCTGACGATTCCAAAGAGAGATTTGTTGAGAAATTACTGGGTCTTGATTAATTAAAGCTTCTACTTGATCGTAGCCGTAAATTAACCTTTGTTTAGGAAATTGATATAACAGTAATTTACCATATTGTTGACCATCAGAACGAGCGGCTAACCAAGCCACTAAATTAGGTCGGCTGGTGGGGGTATAGGGCATAAGTAAAATAAATTCCTCTGAAACTTCAGTAGGTAATTTCATGATTAAATAATAGGGATCTATGGGTTGAGTCGCATCTCCATAGATTTCTTGAGGTGTTTCCCATTGATCTTCTCGGTTATAAAATACCTGAGCATCTGTCATATGATAGGATAGCAAACGATCGGATTGTACATTAAATAAATCTATGGGATAACGAATATGCTCTAATAAATTAATGGGCATTTTATCTATAGGTTTAAATAATTCTGGAAAAATTTTCTGCCATGTTTTTAAAATAGGATCGTTTCGATCTGCGATATAAAAATTTATATCTCCGTTATAGGCATTGATAATAACTTTTACTGAGTTACGAATGTAATTAAAATTATTATTACCGGGATCTGAATATGGATAATGATCTGTAGTTGTGTAGGCATCAATTATCCAATAAAGATAATTTTTTTCACCATATGTATTAGTATCTCCCCCATCAGCAACTACTAAATATGGGTCTTTATCGTAACGTAAAAAAGGTGCGATCGCTTTTACTCTTCTGTTAATATTACGACGGAATAAAACTTTAGTTTCTGGGGTAAAACTTTGGGCAAATAACATTCTCCAATCGTCAAGATATTTAGCAAATAATAATCTTTCTCCAATATTCTTAATGGCAATACCACCCGTACCATCGTATTTATTATAAACATTATCTTCACCACTAGGAAAATCAAATTCTTCAGAAGTTGTCCC
>CAYPSO010000092.1:0-5022 GCA_964413275.1 uncultured bacterium
CTAACTGAATTCAACCAGTTTTCTACTACTTCATGGGGTGATTGTTCTTGACTATCTACTAAATAATTTAATCTTTGCATGGATGCTTCATTAATTATCCCAGATAACTCTTCAATAATTTTTTGTATTTGAGGATAATTTACTAAAGTTTGTTGGTTAAAAATAGGCACTGCTTCATAGGGAGGAAAATATTGCAGATCATCTTCTAAAACAACTAAATTTAAAACGGGAATTAAACCATCTGTGGCACTACCAGCTACTAAATCCACTTCAAGACTAACTAAAGCCTGATAAAGTAAACCTAAATCCATTTCTAAAGGTGATTGAGCAAACTGTAAATTATAAGTTTTTACTAATCCTAGATAGCCGTCTTCTCTACTTAGAAATTCATAACCAAAACCGGCTCGCCAATTAGGAGTATAACTGGCTACATCTGAAATAGTTTTCAGATTATATTTTTTGGCATCTTCTTCTCTAATAACAATGGCAAAAGTATTATTAAAACCTAAAGAAGGTAAAACTACTAATTGATACTTATCTTGATAAAACTGTTTAACTTTTTGATAAACTATTTCAGCATTATTGGTAGGAGGTTGTTCTAAAATTGCCGTTAAAGCTGTACCTGTATATTCAACATAACCATCTATTGCCCCGGTTTTTACAGCTTCATGGCAAATAAAAGTACCACCTAAATTAAATTTACGTTCTACCTTTAAATTAGTATTTCTTTCAATTTGCTGTGCTAAGATTTCTCCTAAAATTACTTGCTCGGTAAAATTTTTAGAGCCAATCACAATGGTATCTAAATTACCTTGATTGACACTAATTAAACCCCACACTCCTAAGGGAAGTAAGAATATTAAACTACCGGCTAAAATTTTTCCTAAACCATATTTAAATAATTTATTTCTCGGCTCAATGTTAGTTAATCTTTGTTCAACTAAACCTAAACCAGCATCAATTAATAAAGCCATTAATGTTGCTGGAATTGCCCCGGCTAAAATTAGCTGATTATTAACTGTTGCAATACCCCGAAAAATGAAAACGCCTAAACCACCTCCTCCAATGGCTGCGGCAATAGTGGCAATACCGACGCTTATTATCGTTGAAACTCTAATTCCGGCAATAATCACGGGTATTGCTAAAGGTATCTCAACTTTAGTTAATAGTTGCCACTGTGTCATCCCCATAGCGATACCTGCTTCTTTGATGGCAGGATTAATATTAGTTATGCCCACATAAGTATTGCGAATTAACGGTAATAAAGCATAAAGAGTTAAGGCAATAATTACCGGAGTTTTACCGATACCTCCAATCAGGGGAATTGATAATAAAAAACCAAAAATAGCTAAACTAGGAATTGTCTGAATCCCATTAGCTAGAGCTAAAATAGGTTGAGTTAATCTCGGTTTTTTTGTAATAATTATTCCCAGAGGGATTCCTATCATAATAGCAAGACTCATTGCTACTATTACGAGTAATAAATGTTCTCCTGTTCTGGTAATTATTTCTGATACCATTAACTAACTAAAATTAAGATATTAAGGTTATTAATTTATCTAATTATTCTAAACAAGCAAGAAAACTTTTAACTTCTGGATAAGAAGTCTGACAAAATTCACTTTTATTACCAAGAAATACTAATTTTCCTAACTCCATTAAAGCTATTCTATTAGATAAACGAAAAGCCTCTTGAATGTCGTGGGTGACAAAAACAATTGTTTTGCCCAGACTACTATGTAATTGTAGCAATTGTTTTTGTAAATCTAATCTGGTAATTGGGTCTAATGCTCCAAAAGGCTCGTCCATCAGCAAAATAGGTGGATTAGCGGCTAATGCCCTTGCTACTCCTACTCTTTGTTTTTGTCCGCCTGATAATTGTTGAGGATAACGATGAGCATATAAATCTGGAGGTAATCCCACTAATGATAATAATTGCCAGACTCTTGATTTAATTTCTGGGGCTTGCCAGCCTTTTAATGAAGGCACTAAACCCACATTTTCAGCAATATTATAATGAGGAAATAAACCTATTTCTTGAATAACATAACCAATCTGACGACGTAGCTGAATTTTATCCCATTCACTGATTAATTTTCCTTCTACCCAAATTTTTCCTTGATGGGGTTGAAGTAAACTATTAATAAGTTTTAACAAGGTGGTTTTGCCACTGCCACTTCTGCCTAAAATAACTAAAATTTCTTGGTGAATAATATCAAGGTTTAAATCTTTAATGATTGATTTATTTTTAATAAAATAACCAACATTTTCAAATTTGATTACTGTATTTGTATCCATAATTATATGTTCTTTTTTTAGCAGATTATTACTCCACTGGTACTGGTAATTGATAAATCTCAGCCTCAATATTATTAATTTAAAAATCTTTTAGCCATAAATAATGATTTTTGTCTTATCTTAATTTATGGTAACATAAAATATAGAAAATTTAGAGTACAAAAAACTCCAGAAATAAATCATCAAATTATTGTCATTAAAGAGTGGAAATATTATGAATATTAAATATTATGTAATTTATGATGGTAACTGTAACTTTTGCGTCACTTTTACCCAGATTTTAGAGAGTTTCGATCAAGGCAAATTATTCAGCTACTTTCCGATGCAAGATACCGATAATTTACAAAGGTTTAATGTTAGTTCAGAAGACTGTGAATTAGGAATGATATTGATGAATAGTGATAACCTAGCTCAACGTTGGCAAGGAAGTTCAGCCGCCGAAAAAATTGTTGAATTACTACCTAATGGTGAACTTTTTATTAATGCTTATCGAGCAATTCCGGGATTAAAATGGTTGGGAGATAAAACTTATTTACAGGTAAGAGATAATCGTTATCGCTGGTTTGGTAGTCGTGAAAAAACCTATTATTCAGAGTTTAATTTTAGCTGTCAAAAAGACTCTGATTGTTCTGTTTAAATTACAAACATTTTCCAAGAATAATCCAATATCAAGGTGCAATATCAGAGTTTAAATTTAATGTTAAAAATTTCAGAAAAAATTATTATTTCAAGTAATGAAATCAAGATAAATGCTGTTCGTTCTCAAGGAGCAGGTGGTCAAAATGTTAATAAAGTAGCTACGGCTATACATCTGCGTTTTGATATTAAAGCCTCATCACTCCCTGATTTTTATCAAGGAAAACTCTTGAAATTAAATGATTCAAGAATATCGACTGATGGAGTTATTGTAATTAAAGCACAACAGTTTCGCACTCAAGAAAAAAATAAAGAAGATGCTCTACAAAGACTTAAACAACTAATAAAAAGTGTCTCAATTGTACAGAAAAAACGATTTCCCACCAAGCTAACTAAAGGAGTAAAAAAAAGACGATTAGATAGTAAAACTAAACGAGGGCAATTGAAGGCTTCGAGAAAAAAGATTGATTATGATTAATTAATATTTATAATTTAGTTGTTAAACGTTATTTACTTGAAAAGTAATGGCTATTTATAGACTAAAATTATTTAAAATATCACTAATTAAATCACCAATAAATTAGATATTTTAATTATGTGCTTAAGAAATAAAAATAAAATTAAGAGGAGCAATCCTCCAAAAAGTAACAAAAGCTGAGTAGTTTTGTTACTTTTAGCTAAAATTTCCGAGTAAGAAAGTTGCTCATTTTGAATTAATAAAAAGGAATGGGAATTAAAAAGAAAAGGAAAAAGACGATTTAAGATAAAACGAAGAAAAAAGTTTAAATTCCAGATTCTTTTAGCCCATAAGTTCTGATTATACTGCCAAGGATAACTAGATTGTGCTAAACGAATTAAGGCTTTAATATCTGGTAATCGCTGTTTTTGATACTCAGGAAGTGCTAAACATAGATTATCTTGAGTTTTAGCTAATATTTCTTGAAAAAGATAAATATCTTCTAAAGCCGAATTTACTCCTTGTCCAATATCCGGTGGAAAACAATGAACAGCATCTCCCAATAAAATAACTGCTGTGCCTTGACCTTTTTCTGGATATCCCCATATTTTAAACAATTGTGAACAGTATTGAGGAATAGGAAATGTACCACCATCACTGTTGAAAAATCTTACTATTTCTTCGGAGCTAATTATTTGTTGGAGGGGCAGTTGCACAAAAGCAGCTTTAAGAAATTGAGTAAGTTCTTCTGGGGTTTTTAATTGCCAAATCCTATGTTCTGGGTAGGTAATAATATTAGCGGTTCGAGGTAATTCAGGGTTTTTGAAAGGTAATAATCCTAGAGAAATGGCTTGATTTCGCCCTTTAAAAACAGACCTAATACCATAAGCCATAGTTGATTGTGAAACATCCTCGAATTGTTCTGACAAAGGAAATTTAGGGGGTAAAGTGAGGACTTTATATTTTAACCCTGAACTAGGAGAAGGAAATTGTTGCATACTAAAGTCTTCTGTTGGACTTGCCATTTGAGCTAAAGTTTGACGTACTATAGAATTTAAACCATCACAACCTATGAGCAGATTAGGATTCAGACTAAATTGTTGTTGCTGTGGAGATTGGGCAATAATTACTAATTGTTCTTGATTTAGTCTAATTTCTCGACATTCTGTTTGAAAGAGAACTTTAATAGTATCTTGCCAATGTTGCTCAATTTCTTGGTAAAGTAACTGGACAAAAGTAGCTCTTGGCAGCCAATAGGCGGTTTTACGCTGAGCATCAGCAATGGGTAACTTGGTAGTACGGCGTGTACCGTCTTTTTTGATCAGAGTAAAATAAAAGTCGGTACTGGGTACACTGAAGTCGGCTAGTTTAGGAGTTATTCCTAATAAATCAGTTAATTTTTGACCTCGACCATCTATTTGATAACTAAAGGATTTATCAGGTTCGTAATAATCTGCCGATGGTCGTTTTTCAATAACCGTAATATCTTGCCAGCCTCTATAAGCTAACATTAAAGCTACACCTAATCCTGCTGGGCCACCTCCGATGATAACTACATTTTTCTTAGGGTAATAATCGATCATAATTTTAAATTTCAATCAATTTTAGACAGTCGGGAGTATCATTACGAG
>CAYPSO010000092.1:5122-18708 GCA_964413275.1 uncultured bacterium
AGAAGATAAGCTTGTTCGCATCTAAGTTTACTACTGAAGGTAGGCAAGAGGGAACGCTCATCAGGCAACAGGTAATATTTTCATGTATTTTTAAGTAATCTCAAAAAATGTAAGTTAAATGCGTCTTAGCTTAGTAGTAAAATGTCTTTATATCAAAAACTTCAACACCTGTTATTTATCAATTAATTTATTGCTGTAATTTTATTAAAATTTATGACTATTCAACTATATTACTGGCCAACACCAAACGGTCACAAAATAACTATCTTTCTTGAAGAGGCGGAACTAGATTATCAAATTCATCCTGTCAATATTGGTAAAGGCGATCAATTCAAACCTGAATTTTTGAAAATTTCCCCGAATAATCGTATGCCAGCTATCGTAGATACAATGCCAGTTGACGGTGGCGAATCAATCTCTATATTTGAATCAGGAGCGATTTTACTTTATTTGGCAGAGAAAACAAAAAAATTTTTACCTTCTAATTTGCGCAATCGCAAAACAGTAAGCGAATGGCTGTTCTGGCAAATTGGAGGTTTAGGACCAATGGCAGGACAAAATCATCACTTCAGTCAATATGCGCCAGAGAAAATCACTTATGCGATCGATCGCTACATCAGGGAAACCAATCGACTGTACGGGGTATTGAATAATCAATTAGCGGGAAAAGACTACATAGCAGGAGAATATTCCATCGCCGATATGGCTTGTTATCCTTGGATTGTTCCTCATGCTAAACAACAGCAAAACCTGAATGATTTTCCCCATCTCAAACGCTGGTTCAATAATATTGCGTCTCGTTCAGCAGTAATTAAAGCCTATGAAAAAGCTAAAGAAGTTTCCAGTGAGCCGACAGTGACAGAAGAAAGTCAAAAAATTCTTTTCGGTCAAACCGCAGCTAATCTTAAGCAAGATGAATAATAGGTAATGATATAGTCAAACTAAAAGATTGGCTTTGTGACAATTTATCTTCTGTCATCTGTTTTTATTTAATATCTATATTATTGATGTTTAATAGATATTATACATATCTATTACAAATTTTTTTATGCTGCGAATTAATAACTTACATAAATCTTATCGCCAAAGACAAGTATTACAAGATTTAAACTTAGAGATAAATGGGGGAGAAGTTTACGGTTTACTAGGTCCAAATGGTGCGGGAAAAACCACTACTATTAATATTATTTGTAACCTTTTAGATGCAGATAAAGGAACAATTATTATTAACAATCAAGCAGTTTCTAGTAAAACTAAATCTTTAATCGGTGTTGCACCTCAAGAAAACTTACTTTATTCTAATTTAACTTGTGCAGAAAATCTTAATTTTTATGCTCAAATTTATGGTTTATCTAGACAAAAAAGACTGAAACAAATAGACTCAAGTTTAGCTGCTGTTAATTTATTAGATAGAAAAAATAGTGTAGTTGATACCTTAAGCGGTGGAATGCAGCGTCGAATTAATATTGCGATCGCCCTTGTGCATCATCCTAAATTATTAATTTTAGATGAACCAACCACAGGTTTAGATATAGAAACTCGCTATGAAATATGGGAATTAATTGAGAATTTACGCCAGTCAGGAATGACCATCTTATTAACTACTCATTTACTCGATGAAGCTCAACGTTTATGTCAATGTATTGGGATTCTTAAGGCAGGTAAAATTATTGCAGAAGGTAGTTTAAAAGAACTTAAAAAAATTATTCCTGCTCAAGAAATAGTGTACATTCAAACACAGCAACCTGAAAAAGCGATCGCCCTTGGTAAACAAGCAGGTTTTACACCTAAAAATTACGGTGGAGAATTAGCTTTTTGGCTACCAGAAAATTTAGAATTAAGCCAAATTATTAATCATTTTTCAGGAATTACTATTAACTCCATTTCTCGGCAATCTATACAATTAGAACATATTTATTTAGAAATCACTAATAATTGATAATTCATCCTTCCCCATAAGAATTAATAATGAAAAATCCCGTTTTGTTAATTCACGGTATTCTCAAAACCAATTCCGTTTTTAATGCCATGTCCGATTATCTGACTAAAGAAGGTTGGCAAGTTCATCGTTTTGACTTAAAACCTAATAACGCTACAGTAGGCTTGGATAAACTAGCTTTACAAATTGATGATTATGTCAAGAATAATTTTTCCGAAAACCAGTCCTTTGATTTAGTAGGTTTTAGTATGGGAGGTTTAATCAGTCGTTATTATATTCAACGTTTAGGAGGTATAGAGAGAGTACAGCGTTTTATTAGCATTTCTTCCCCCCATAACGGTACTTTAATGGCTCATTTACTACCTTTTATTGGTTGTCAGCAAATGAGGCCAAATAGCGAATTTTTAAGAGATTTGAATCAAGATATTAATCTTTTAAATAAACTTGATTTTACTTCAATTTGGACACCTTTTGATTTAATGATTGTACCAGCTAAAAGTTCTCAAGTACCCGTAGGAAAAGAGGTTATTTTACCAGTTTTAGCCCATGCGGTAATGCCAAGGGATAATAGAACTATTCGAGCAGTTGTTGAGTCGCTTTCTGCCATGTAACAATGGAAAATACTTAATAAAATCAATTCTTCTTTTTATGATTCAACATCTTCAAAAACACCGTAAATTATTATTTAGTTGCCTTTTTACCTTAGTGTTAACAAGCACTGTGTCCTTTAATCTTTCAGCTTTTGCCCATATCTCAAGAATAAATAGTTCTTTTAAACCAAATGAGACTAATCAACTGATAAGCTTAAAAGAAGGAGAAATAATTGTCACAGGCGATCGAGGAAAATATACAGGTAAATTGTTAATTAAAGCACCTTTAAAAACAGCTTGGGCAGTATTAACTGATTATAATAACTTTAAAAACTTTCTTCCTAATGTTGCGAATAGTCAAGTAATAGAAAGTAAAGGTAATCGGAAAGTTTTTGAGCAAACCAATATTATTCAAGCTCTATTTTTTAGTAAAGAAATAACTTTTCGCATAGCTTCTACAGAAACTTATCCACAACAAATAGCTTTTAAAGTTGTTAGTGGTGATGTTAAATCCTTAGACGGATTCTGGAAGTTCCAAATAATTTCCGATAAAATATTAATTGAGCATGAAGTTAATATCGATCCGGGTGATGGTGGTGAGCGAGAGTTATTTTTTATGATTTACAAAGATAATTTAGAAGAGAATCTTAAAGCGATTAAACAAGAAATCAAACGTCGTTCTCTAAGTTAAATATTTCTGTCTATTTATTAAGAAAATTGATAATTGACGGAATTATGATAAATCGAATAAAAATGTTTAAATTAATGATGCTGAAGTCGGAAATAATTATGATACCAAAAACAATATGGCCAGTAACTATTCTTGCTACCACTGCTGTTTTAGTTTATCCCCAACAGCTATTATCTTTTCCCGATAATCTTATCGGCGAGCGACAAGAGTTAGCCGCTATTTCCCCCTATGAAATATCAGCAATTGCTAAAGAAGTTACTGTAATTATCCGAGGCCCGGGTAGTGACGGTTCTGGTACGATTATTGGTAGAAAGGGAAATAAATATTTTGTGCTAACTGCTGCCCACGTTGTAGAGAGCATTCACCCTAATGAAGAAGCAGATGTTGAAGCTTCTAACAGAAGATTATATCCAATTAATACTAAGAAAATTATTAAAATACCCGATGTTGATTTAGCAATAATTGAATTTAGTAGTGAAGATGATTTTCGAGTTATCGAGATCGGAGACTCAGAAAATTTACAAGAATTAGCCACCGTATATGTAGCTGGTTATCCCCTTGATGGTGAAATAACCAGGCAAAAGTTTAATATTACCGAAGGCAATATTTCTAGTTTAGATATTTACAATGATTCTGGTTACGATCTAGTTTATACGAATATCACTAGAGGTGGTATGAGTGGAGGGCCGGTAATAAATGATAATGGTCAATTAGTTGGTATTCATGGTCGAGCAGAAGGCACTATTTTAAATGGTGTTGCAATTAAGGCGGGATTTAATCTAGGAATCCCTATTAAAATATTTTTAACTGAAGTAAACAAACTTTCACCAGATATTAAAACAGCCATTATTGTTAATAATCAAACTTTTACAAGTAACAATAGCAGACCAATTTCAACTCCAACCCCAACCCCAACCCCAACCCCAACTCCAACCCCAACTACAACTACAAGTACAACTACAAGTACAACTACAACTACAACTCCAACTACAACTCCAAATCAAACTACAATTACAGATCCACCTCCAGTCACAACTGCTTTTTTACCCGATCCTTACACTACAGCCTATAAATTTTTGGATAAGTTCAGTGCTGAAGATGGAACTGCTGGAGATACCTTTGGTAATGCTGTAGCCATGAAAGGAAATTATGCCTTAATTGCTGCGGCTAATAGTGACAGTAACTCTAAAACCAATAGTGGTACTGTATATATCTTCGATTTGGCTCGACAACGACAAAATCGATTTATTGCCGATGATGGTACGGAGGGAAATCTTTTTGGTAATTCTGTGGCTATTGATGGTCAATATGCTTTAATCGGCTCTCCCTATAACGATCGCAAAGGTACGGATAGTGGTTTAGCCTATGTATTTGATTTAAAAACAGGCAAACAAACTCAAAGATTTACTGCCGATGACAATTCGGCGGGAGATTTATTTGGTTTTTCTGTGACTCTTCAAGGTAAATATGCTGTGGTAGGCTCACCCCATAGCGATCCTAATGGGGTTGATAGTGGTTCTGCCTATTTATTTGATATTTTATCAGGAAAACAACTTTATAAGTTTATTCCCGCAGGGGGTTTAGCCGGAGATTTATTTGGTCGCTCAGTAGCAATGGATGGTAAATATGCTTTGATTGCTTCTCCTTACCAAGATGTTAAAGGAGTTGATAGTGGTGCGGTTTATTTGTTTGATATTACGACAGGTAAGCAGATACATAAATTAATCCCTGATGATGGATTAGCTGGAGATGTATTTGGTTATGCAGTCAAGATTAAAGGACAATATGCCCTAATTTCTGCTTTTTATAGTGATGCCAAAGGAGTAGATAGTGGTGCAGTTTATTTATTTGACCTTAATACTGGCAGACAAATCAGAAAATTTGTAGCCAATGATGGCGCACCGGGTGATGGTTTTGGTCATTCTATCGCTTTGAGCGATCGCTATGCAATTATTGGTTCTGCTTATAGTGACGCTAAAGGAGTTGATAGTGGTGCGGTGTATGTATTCGATCTCAATAGTGGCAGTCAAATACATAAATTAACGGCTGATGATGGGCAAGCAGGAGATTTATTTGGCTATGCTGTTGCCATTGAAGGTAAAAATGCTTTAATTGGGGCAGCCTATGATGATGAGGATAACAAAACTGACAAGGGTTCAGCTTATTTATTCGATATAACTACAGGGCAACAAATCAAAAGATTTCAGTAAAAATAACCCATGAAAATTGCAATTTCTAATATTGCTTGGCAATCACAGGAAGAAGAAAAAATTGCCGAAATTATGCAGAGCTTTGAGATTAAAGGAGTTGAAATTGCTCCCACTAAAATTTGGCAGTTTCCCCTATTAGCAACAAATGAAGAAATTAACTCTTATAAACAATTTTGGCAGAGTCGAAATATTGCCATTGTTGCGATGCAAGCCCTATTATTTGGCCGAAAAGATTTGACAATTTTTGAGAATATCAATAAGCGTCAAGAAACTTTTAAATATTTAGGGGGAATGATTGAGTTAGCAGCAAAATTAGGAGCTAGAGTTTTAGTATTTGGTGCGCCTAAAAATAGAAAAATTGGTAATCTAACTCAGATAAAAGCTCAAGAAATTGCTAGTTCCTTCTTTTATGAATTAGGTGAATTAGCCGCAAAATATAATATTTATTTTTGTATAGAACCTAATCCTACTATTTATGAATGTGATTTTATTATTAATTCTCAACAAGGATTAGATTTAGTGACTAAAACTAATAGTAAAGGTTTTGGTTTACATTTAGATGCTGCTGCCATGACTTTAAATCAAGAAAATATATCAAAATCCCTTAGTGATTGTTACGAGCATCTGTGTCATTTTCATATTAGTGAACCCTACCTTCAACCTATTACTGAAGGTCAGGTAAATCATCAAATAATTGCTCAAACACTTATAAATTTAAGCTATCAGCATTGGGTATCAATCGAAATGAAAGCTTTGAATGATGATGATAACACTGCTCATATTACTGAAAACTTAAAAAAAGTTATCAACTATTACGGATAGGGAATTGTTATTTGTTATTTGTTAACCGCTAAGCTCTCACGCATTTAAACCACTTATTAATTTACTGTCATGCCAATAGGGTGCGTCAGAACCAAAATCTTATATAAAAACAAAATTCTGCTGACTCTGACGCACCCTACAATATAGCTTTTAAATAAGTAACACCTTAACCGTGAATTGCGAACTACTAATTGCTAAGGGATTAGCAAAGAAAAAATATACCAGTTTATATATTTTTTGGTGGGCAAAATATGCTTTGAGAATTTCGGGTAAACTCGATCTGTCGGTTTTGCCCACCCTACTTTTTAAATGGTACTTTATTTAACCACAAGTCCCTAACTGCTAACCGCTAATTGCTAATCGCTCTTGTGCTATAACTTAATGGAACAAAGATAATAGTAGATAGTCAATAATCTTGAAACCTTTATTATGAGGTCAGAATAATGACTAAATTAAATTATACTGCTGCTTTTATGACTGGTTTAATTACTCTAAGCAGTATTACCCCTTTATTATCTGTTATGCCTGCTTCTGCTCAATTATTTCCATCTTCAGGCAATTCTCGCACATCATATCCTAACAGAGCAAATAATGTTATTCCCGTAAATACACAAATTCCTGTCAGATATGATAAAGCCGAAAAAATAATTGTCAGTCGAGATGAAACAGTATCTGTAACTTTACAAGTAGGGGCTAATCTCAAAAACCGTTATGGTAATATTCTCATACCCTATAACAGTGAAATTGTAGGTAGAATAGAGCCTTACGGTAATGGTAGTAGGTTTGTTGCTGAAGAATTAGTGATTAATGACAATATTAGGTATCCCATTAACGCAGCTTCTGAAGTTGTAACAACAACAGAAGTTATCACCAAAGACGCAAAATTAGGTACTTTTCTTAAAAATGCTGCTATTGGTGCTGCTGCCGCCGCTATTATTTCTGGAGTAACTGGAGATAGAGCAATTGCTACAGAAGAAGTGTTAGCAGGTGCAGGTGCAGGTGCTATCGGTACTTTAATTTTCGGTAAAAGAAAAGTAGAAGTAATTTCCATCGATCCTAATAATGATTTAGATATTAGGCTTCTTTCTGCTTTGAATTTAGAACAATAAGTTTTGTGGTTGTTATACCAATTACTCCCCATTAGATTAACTAATAATTAATTTTATTGAATGAGGGCTGATAATTGTTGTTGTAAAGGTTTTTCTAAATTAATTACTAAACCTTTATAACTTTCTGCTAAATTCAAAGGTTTTCTGGTCTCGTTTGCAGCCATAAATAACGCCCAACGACTACCTCTAGGTAATTTATTTATTTGGCAATTATTATTAGTCAACCAAATTAAAGGTAATTGAGGAATTTCGCCTTTTATTAACTCATTATAACGAGTAGCAGCTAATGCTTCTAAAACTACTCTGTTACCATGTAACAAGCCAGTTGCTGCTGTCCATAATTTGACCTGATATTGTTGACGACTGGCATAAAAATATAAGGAAGCAGCCGCAATTACTGCTTGTTCAAATTCATCTTCTTGCCAATTAATGGCACTATCTAAGCAAATAATAACCTCTTGTCCACCCGTGATAACTTCTAATTCTCTAATTTGTAACTCTCCAAGTTTGGCACTACTACGCCAATGAATTAAGCGAGTAGAATCTCCATAGCGATAAGGCCTTAATGCTTTAGTGATGCCTTGAGTAGCTGCTTGATAACGATGATTACTAATTGGTGAAATACTATCTTCTTGGCCGATGGTGTCAATCAATGGACATTTTTTCAAAGGTAATACTGTCGGATACACAATAGCTTTTGCTGGTACATAACGAAAACGACGACACCAAAACAAGCCTAAAGGAGAACCACTACGTAATTGAAATTTTTCCCATAAATATACACCTCTACGGCTAGTAGTAGGGTAATATGTCCATAAATAACTACTTTTAGGCGGAATGAGTTCAACAGCTTCAACTTTTGCTGAAGCTAGATTATAAGGCAATAAATCTTTTACCTGTAGAAAGGTTTGCGGTTTATTACCTGTATTTTTTATTTCTAAAGTCACGGTTAATTTATCCCCTGCACTTACTGGAGAAATGAGGTAACGTTTAATTTTTAAATTTTTTAGTGACCTTATTGGTAAAATTGCTCCTAATCCTAATAAGGCAACAATTACACCACTAAGGACATATAACCAGCCCGCCATAGTATTAGTAGCCGCACCAAAAAAAGAAATTGCTATTCCTGCTAATAAACAACCGCTATAAGTAGGAGATGAACCATGAGTTTCTAACCATAAATTAATTTTTTTAGTAATTTTCATAAGCTAATTTGATTTTTGTCTTAGATTTAGAAATTATAAAATGAATGAACCAATATAAAAATATTGACATTAAGATAGCACATAAAAAATAATTTATTTTTTTATGTTAATATAAATACCTATAGTAATCTTATTGGAATTGTAAATATATTTTTATATTTTTCTTAGTTAACCACAGAGGAGGCATACAGAATAAAAGAACAGAGAGAGAAAAGTTTACAAATCATTAAAAATCACCATACCATATTCTATAAATATTTTATAAATAAACATATATCTTTAGGTATAAAAAACGATAATGACTACTTCTAATTCTTCTAATTCTGAGAATATCAACTCTAAGACTATTAATTTTAATTTAGAAGAGATTGATGATCTTAATGAGTTAGAAGAAGAAGTGAATATTAGTGAATTTGCTTCTAGTTTTAGTGGAATTTCTCAGTTTACTCCTCAACCAAATATTGTACCAACCGTTAAAAAAATGGTTGAAGATGCCTGTGCCGCTAAAGCTTCTGATATTCATATTAGAGTAGGATTAGTTCCCCGTTTTCGGATTCGCGGTGAATTAATTGTCACTGATGGTTATAAAAAAACTACTAGAGAAATTTTTAATAATTATTTAGCAGAAATATTAACTTTAGCTCAGAGAAAAAGATTAGCTCAAACTAGGGAATTAGATTTAGCTATTTTATATCCCGGATTAGTTCGCTGTCGTGTTAATTGTTTTGATAGTCTCAACGGAGGCGCAATTGTTTTACGTTTAATTAGCCTAGAAATACCTTCTATTGAACAATTAAATTTACCACAAATTTTAAAACAAATTGTTACTCAACCTGATGGATTAATTTTAGTTACAGGAGCAACTGGTACAGGAAAATCTACAACTATTGCTTCTATGATTAATTATCTTAATCAAAATTGTAATAAACATATTGTAACTATTGAAGACCCTATATCTTTTGTCCATTCTTCAGATCAATGTTTAATTACCCAAAGAGAAGTTGGACTACATACCCATCATTTTCATGAGGCTCTACGCTCTGCTTTAAGAGAAGATCCTGATATAATTGTTATTTCTGAATTAAGGGATAAAATTAGTGTTGAAACCGTATTACGAGCTGCACAAACTGGTCATTTAGTATTATCTACTTTACATACTCGTAGTGCCATTGATGTAGTTAATAGTTTGGTTAGTTTATATCATCCTGATGAACATTATTCGATTAAAATTCAATTACTTGAATGTTTAGTTGCCGTAATTTCCCAGTCTCTAGCTAGAACTGTTTATAACAGTCTTATTCCCGTTAATGAAATATTAATAAATACACCGACTATGAAAGATTATTTATTACATAATAATAAAGAAGAAGCTCTGCAATTAATGGAAGATGATTTAGATGGTATGCAAGTAATGAATCAATCTATTTACGAAGCCTTATTAAAAGGTACAATTAATATTAATGAAGGGTTAAATATATCTTCCGATCCTGAAGAATTAGAACGAAGAATTAGAACTAGAGGAATCGAAGGTCATTCTTCTGCTAGAGAATGGATGGAATATTAGTTAATAGTTAATAGTTAATAAAAATATGTTATTAAGAAAGAATAATATTTTAAATAAAATAGAAATTAATAAAATATATAAATCATCTACTATTTTATTAGCTTGTTATTGGGGTTATGGTTATTCAGCCTTAGCTTTACCCGGTATGTCAGTTAATGAAATCATAAATTGGTCTGAAAATCATTCTATAATTCAACCATTCGAGTTAAATGACCAATATAATATATCAGAATATTCAAATTTTAATTCATCATTTAAAATAATAAATGGAACTGTTTCCTATTCAGTTTTTTTAAATGAATCAAAAACTGTTGAATCAGAAAATATTGATTATCGTCCTAATTGCTATGGAACAAAATCTTGTTCTGGAATAGTTAAATTTGAACAGGCAGATACTGGAAATGGTGAAACTCTTATAAAAGATATTTGGGGAGAAGAAATATTCAATTATTTTAAAACATCTCAATTAATAGAAACCGATCTTGATTTTGGTACAAAACGTTGGTATCAAGGCAAATTATATAATTACGAAACATGGCACTATGATAATAATACAATTGTTCATTTTTCTATTGTTTCTAAACAGTCTTCTCAACCTCAGCGCATCCAAGAATATCGTTATTGTTTAACAAATTTTTGTGAATAATTTAAAATAAAAAATAAATTTATTTTGAAAAACCTTTTTTGGTAACTGAATAGGAACAAAATAACTCGCAGGATAAAGATAATCTTCTCCACTTTCATCTATTATGCGTAAATCATTATCTTCTTCCGCATTGGTATCAGGAATAACTCGATAAATTTTATGTAATTCTAAAGAAGAAGGATAATCTTTATTATTAATACAAACAACAAAATAATATTTATTCATAAATTTAATCCAGATAACATTTTCTTTTAATTTCTTTTTTACCTATTCCATAAGCCTGATACCAATGTAATTTAGCTAGTCTTATTCTACATTTTTTATCTTACTAATAATTTCAAAATTCATAATTTTAAAAACTTTCTTCTTGTCTTTAATTTCTCAAGGTTACAATAGTTTACATATCCAATAACTCAAACTCAACAAATATGACGAATAATCCATTATTAATTGGCAAAGGATTACCTCCTTTTGCAGACATTACCGCAGATTATGTTGTACCTGCAATCAAACAACTACTAGAGGAATTAGAGCAACAACTTAGTAACCTAGAAGCTAATATTATCCCTACATGGTCGGGTTTAGTTGAACCTTTAACTCAAATAGAAGAAAAACTCAGTTGGACTTGGGGCATAGTCGGCCATTTAATGGGAGTTAAAAATAGTCCAGAATTACGTCAGGCTTATGAAACAGTACAACCTGATGTGGTCAAATTTATTAGTAAACTCGGTCAAAGTAAACCCATATACGAGGCATTTAAAGCATTACAAGCCAGTAAAGGTTTTGAAAATCTAGAACCTGCCCAAAAACGGATTATAGAATCTAATATTAGAGAATTAGAGCTTTCTGGAGTTGGATTAGAGGGTGCTACAAAGGACAAATTTAACGAGATTCAACTAGAATTAGCCGAACTTTCCACCAAATTCTCTAATAATGTCCTCGATGCTACCAAAGCTTTTAAACTAAAACTCACCGCTAAAGAAGAAGTTGAAGGGCTTCCTGAAAGTGCCTTAAGTTTAGCGGCTCAAACAGCCCGCATGGAAGGAGAAGAAAACGCGACTGTTGAAAATGGCCCTTGGGTAATCACTTTAAATTATCCTAGTTATATTCCCTTCATGAAATATGCAACTAATAACGAATTAAGGGAAAAAGTCTATAGAGCTTTTATTACCCGTGCCTCTGATGAAGACTTAAATAATAACCCCTTAATTGAGCGTATTTTAGAATTGCGTCAGGAAAAAACCAAAATATTGGGCTACAAAACCTATGCTGAATTAAGTTTAGCTCGAAAAATGGCTCCTAGTGTGGATGCGGTAGAGCAACTATTAGAAGAATTACGAATAGTTAGTTATGATGCTGCCGTTAAAGAATTAGAAGAATTAAAAACCTTTGCCAATACCGACGAGCTTAAACACTGGGATGTTAGCTATTGGTCAGAAAAACAGCGACAAGCTAAATTTGATTTTAGTGAAGAAGAATTACGCCCTTATTTTTCCTTACCACAAGTATTAGCAGGATTATTTGACCTAGCTCAACGTATTTTCAAAGTAAGTATAACTCCGGCCGATGGGCAAGCTCCTATATGGCATGAAGATGTCCGTTATTTTCAGGTAAGTGACGAACAAGGAGATGCGATCGCCCATTTTTACCTAGACCCCTATTCTCGTCCCGCCGAAAAACAGGGGGGTGCGTGGATGAATGATTGCATCGGGCGTGGTAAAATCATTGAAGATGGTAGAATAGTTATCCGTTTGCCTGTAGCTTATTTAGTTTGTAATCAAACCCCTCCCGTTGATGATAAACCTAGTTTAATGACCTTTATGGAAGTAACAACCCTATTTCATGAATTTGGTCACGGGTTGCAGCATATGTTAACTAAGGTTGACTATCCCGGTGCGGCAGGAATTAATAACGTAGAATGGGATGCAGTGGAGCTACCCAGTCAGTTTATGGAAAATTGGTGTTACCATCGCCCTACATTGTTTGGTATGGCTAAACACTACGAAACTGGTGAAACTTTACCAGAAGAATATTACGAAAAGTTAGTTGCTGCTAAAAATTATATGAGTGGCTCTTTTATGCTGCGTCAAATTAATTTGAGCCTTTTGGATATTGAATTACACCATCGCTATCAACCCGGAGAGGGTAAAACTGTGACAGAAGTTAGGGATAAATTAGCTGAAACTACCACAGTAATGAAACCTTTACCAGAGGATAATTTCTTATGTGCCTTTAGTCATATTTTTGCTGGAGGATATGCTGCCGGATATTACAGTTATAAATGGGCTGAAGTGCTTAGTGCTGATGCTTTTGCTGCCTTTGAAGAAGCTGGTTTAGACGACACAGAGGCGATCGCCTCTGTAGGTGAGCGTTTCCGAGATACGGTATTATCATTAGGGGGTAGTTTACCTCCGATGGATGTATTTAAAGCTTTTCGAGGTAGAGAGCCAAAAACTGAACCATTATTAAAACATAGTGGTTTACTCGCCGCATAATCTCTTAATTCGTGAGACAGGCATCTTGCCTGTCAAAATCGAAATAAAGCAAAAATCAAAGAAATATTAGGGATTAGCAAACAAATAATATACCAGTTTATATAATATTTTTTGGTGGGCAAAATATGCTTTGAGAATTTCCCGTAAACTCGATCTATCGGTTTTGCCCACCCTAGTTTAAAAAGTTGCTAAATAAATTATACAATTATCAATTAACTCATTTTTATTTTTATCATAAACATCTAAAAAATCAAATAATATATTAACGTTTTAACACGATCTAACTATTTACCTTATTAATAATGTCTAATATTT